>JAOXSD010000303.1 GCA_025800205.1 Silicimonas sp.
CTCAGTGGAGGCGGGATAACCGGACAGCTGTGAAACTCTGAAAACAGCCCTTCGGCACGGCCGTAACATCCGGCACTCTGGGCTCAAATCGCCCCCTTACCCCTCGACCCGGCCCCGCCGATCGCGGCGCAGATTGGCGTAAAGCACGTGGTTGCGCCAGCGCCCGTTGATCTGGAGATAGCTTTGCGCGACGCCTTCGTATTTGTAACCGCAGCGTTCCAGAAGCGCGCGCGAGGCCTTGTTTTCCGGCAGGCAGGCGCTTTCGAGGCGCGAGAGGCCCAGCACTTCGAAGGAATGATGCACCACGGCGGTGAGCGCCTCGCGCATATAGCCCTGTCGGGCGTAATCCTCGCCGATCCAGTAGCCTATGGTGCCCGCCTGGGCGGGGCCGCGTCGAATGTTGTCGAGCGTGATGGCGCCGAGGACGGCATTGTCGGTCCGGCGGATCAGGAAGAGCGGCACGGCGGTGCCCTGCTGGATCGAACGATTGGCCCAATAGACCCGGTTGACGAAGCCCTTGCGGGTGAGGTGATCCGCCGACCAGGCCGGTTCCCAGGGTTGCAGAAATTCGGCGCTGGCGCGGCGCAGATCGGACCAGGGGCGGAAATCATTGTGCTGCGGCGGGCGCAGCACCATCCGCTCGGTGTCGATCTTGACCCTGCCGCGCAGTCTGAGCATCAGGCCGCCAAGCCTCCGGTGACCTCCGCCAGCGTCGGCGCATTGCCCACGGGGCCGTAAAGCGCAAGCGCCGCCTGCCCTGCCCCGGCCATGGAAGCGGCGAGCGTGCGCACCTGATCGGTGGTGACCGCATCGAGCTTTTCGACGGTTTCCGAAATGTCGGGCACCCGGTCCCAGATGGCGATCAGCCGGGCAAGGCGCTCGGCGCGGCTGGCGGGGCTTTCGAGCCCCATCAGCGTGCCGGCCTTGAGTTGCGCCCGGGCGCGATCGACTTCCTCGTCGCTCATGTCCTCGGCGGCGCGGCGCAGTTCGGCGACGGTGAGGTTCATCAGATCGGGCAGTTCGGCCCCGCCGGTGCCTGCGTAGACCGTCAGAAGGCCGGTATCGTCATAGGAGCCCGATTGGGCGAAGATCGTGTAGCAGAGGCCGCGTTTCTCTCGCACTTCCTGAAACAGCCGCGAGGACATGCCGCCGCCCAGGGCGGTGGCGAAGATCTGGCCGGTGTAGACATCGGCGTCGCGATAGGCGGGCGCCTCGAAGGCGAGCGCCATATGGGCCTGTTCGAGGTTCTTTTCGACCCGGCATTCGCCGCCTTTGAAAAGTGCCGACGTGGCCGTGCGAGCCGTGGTCTTGGGCAGATGGGCAAAGCGGGCCTCGACGGCGCGCAGGATCGCGTCGTGATCGACCGCGCCGGCGGCGGCGATGATCAGGTTCGGGGCGGCGTAATATTCCGATACGAATTGCGACAGATCGCCCGCATCGAAGCTTTCGACCTTGGCGGCGGGGCCGAGGATCGGGCGGCCCAACGGCTGGTCGGGATAGGCGGTTTCCTGAAGCCAGTCGAAGATGATGTCGTCGGGCGTATCCAGCGCCTGACCGATCTCCTGCAGGATCACATGGCGTTCGGTTTCGATTTCCTTCGGATCAAAGACCGGGTTGAGGACGATGTCGGAGAGCACATCGAGGGCAAGGCCGGTGTCTTCGGCCAGCACGCGGGCATAGAAGGCGGTCATCTCGCGCGAGGTATAGGCGTTGATATAGCCACCGACGTTTTCGATCGCTTCCGCGATGTCGAGGGCGCTGCGCGTGGTGGTGCCTTTGAACGCCATATGTTCGAGGAAATGGGCAATGCCGTTCTGTTCGGCCCGTTCATGGCGGCCGCCGGCCTTGACCCAGATGCCGAGCGAGGCCGAGGCGAGGCCGGGC
>JAOXSD010000319.1 GCA_025800205.1 Silicimonas sp.
CTGCAATTCACCGGCTCCGAGGAGCTGGCGGGCGGCTTTCGCATCCGTCTGATGTCCAAGGATGACGACCTGCTGCGCGCCGCCAGTGCAGACTTGCGCGCCTTCCTCGGTGCCATCGACGGGGTCAACAACATCCGCGACGGGCTGGTTGGAGGCCAGCCGGAACTGAAACTGCGCCTGCGTGCGGACGCCCGCAACCTGGGTTTTACCGCCGAAACGCTCGCGAGCCAGATCGGCTATGGTTTCGGCGGTGCCGAGGTTACCCGGGTGCGTCGCGACGGGGCCGAAATCCGCGTCATCGTCCAGAACGCCCGCACCGCCCGCGACACGATCAACGATCTGATGCAAACCCGCCTGCGGAGCGAAACCGGCACCTGGGTGCCGCTTTCCACCGTGGCCGAAGTCACCGGCACTTATGTGGCAGGCGCGGTCAGCCGCCGCGACGGCCAGCGGATGAACGTGGTCACCGCCTCCATCGACCGCAGCCTTGCTGTTCCCGCCGAGGTCGGCCAGGCGGTGTTCGAAGAACTGGTGCCAGACCTCGCCCGCAAATACCCCTCCGTCAAAGTCGCCACCGCCGGCGAGTTGGAGGAGATGGGCGAAATCCAGGGCGGCCTCGCCCGCGCCCTGATGCTGGCGGCGGTGCTGATCTACGTGCTGATGGCTGTGCCGCTGAAAAGCTACTGGCAACCGCTGGTGATCCTCGCCATCGTGCCTTTCGGCTTCATCGCGGCGGCGGTCGGCCACATGATCATGGGCGTGTCACTTTCGCTTTTCTCCTTCTTCGGGATGCTCGCACTCACCGGGGTTGTGGTGAACGACAGCCTTGTCATGATCACCCGCTACAACCAGGCCCGCGACGATGGCGAAACCGTGCCGGAATCCCTTCACGACGCTGGCGTCGGCCGGTTCCAGGCAATCTTCCTGACCACCGCGACCACGGTGATCGGCCTTCTGCCCTTGCTCACCGAAACCTCCGAACAGGCGCAATACCTGATCCCGGCCGCGGTCTCGCTCGCCTTTGGCGAGTTGTTCGGCACCACGTTAATGCTCCTGCTGGTCCCGGTGCTGATCGCCATTGCCGA
>JAOXSD010000331.1 GCA_025800205.1 Silicimonas sp.
AGACGCAGTTGGTTGTGTCCAAGAACGCAGGCGGCACCGGCGCGCGGGCCAAGCTGGACGCGGCGCGGGCGCTTGGCTTGCCAGTGCTGATGATCGACCGTCCGGTCCTGCCAGAGCGGACCGAGCTGTCGACGATTGCACAGGTTCTGGACTGGCTGGCTCATTCCGGGGTGAACCTCGGGGTGTAGACGATCGGCGCGCCGTCGCGTTCGATCACGCGGGTGCGGGATGATCCGACAATGACCACTGTTTGCATATCCGCCATCTCGGGCGTGGCCTCGGCCAGAGTCGAAATCCGGATCGCTTCGTCCTCGCGCGACACGGCGCGCGCGAACAGGATCAGGCGTTCCCGCTCACATTCCTCACGCAGGATTTCCAGCGTCTTTACAAACCCTTCCGGGCGAGACTTCGAGCGCGGATTGTAAAAGGCCATTGAAAAATCCGCTTGCGCCGCCAGACGCAGCCGCTTTTCGATCAGCGACCAGGGTTTAAGGTTGTCGCTAAGGTTGATGGCGCAGAAATCATGCCCCATGGGCGCACCGGCGCGCGCCGATGCTGCCAGCATCGCGGTGATCCCCGGCAGTACGTCGATCTGAAGGTTGCGCCATTCGGCGGGGCCGTTCTCCAGCGCCTCGAACACCGCGGCGGCCATCGCAAAGACACCCGGATCACCCGAGGACACAACGACCACGCGTTTCCCCTCAGCCGCCAACTGCAGTGCGTGTTGCGAGCGGTCGATCTCAACCCGGTTGTCGCTGGCGTGTAGCATCAGGCCAGGGCGCTCGGCCACGCGCGCGACGTAAGGGATGTAGCCGACCACATCGGTCGCCTCGGCCAGTGCAGCGGAGACTTCGGGCGTGACCAAGTCTTCATTACCCGGCCCGAGGCCTGCGATCTTGACCCAGCCGCTCATGGCCGTCGCCCCTGACCGTGTACGAGGATGATCGAGAAATAGGGGGTGATCCCCTCGCAATTCTCGGACAATTTGCAGACGCGCTGGTTTGGCATTTGCGCATATTCCACGATCCACGCGCGGTCATACATTCCGGCGGTCTTGAGCGCGCGCTTCACCTTGTCGATATTGCGTCCGATCTTCATCACGACAAGCGCGTCAGTCTGCGCCATACGCTCGGCTAGGACCTCCTCGGGCAGGGTGGCGGCCAGAACGGTCAGGATATCATCGCCCCATGTGATCGGATCGCCTGTTGCGGTCCAAGCGCCGGACATACCGGTGATGGCCGGGACGACCTCGACGGGGGCGATATTGCGCAGGCGGGTATAGAGATGCATGAACGAGCCGTAGAAAAACGGGTCACCTTCGCATAGCACAACGACATCTTCGCCCTTCTCAGTAAGGGCTTTCAGATGCTGCGCGCAGTCCTCGTAGAACGCGGCCAACAACTCATTGTAGCGCGGATCGTTCAGAGGGATCTCGGTTGTGACGGGGTATTCCATCGGGAACTCCACCGCGCCTTCCGGGATCATACCGTTGACGATCTTACGTGCCTGACCGCTACGGCCGGGCTTACGGAAAAACGCCACGTGGCGGGCATTGCGAAGCAGGCGGTCGGCCCGCACGCTCATCAGGTCGGGGTCACCGGGGCCGAGGCCAACGCCATATATCTTGCCGGCGCTCATTCAGCGCGGCTCGCGATGGCATTGATGGCGGCGACGGTGATGGCGCTGCCGCCCAGACGGCCTTTGACGATGCAGGACGGCACGGGCTGTGCCTCCCACAGGGCGTCCTTGGATTCGACCGCGCCGACAAAGCCCACAGGGCAACCGATGATGGCGGCGGGGCGTGGGCAGTCGGGGTCTTCCAGCATGTTCAGCAGGTGAAACAGAGCCGTCGGCGCGTTGCCGATAGCGACCACGGCGCCCTCAAGATGCGGGCGCCACAGCTCCAGCGCCGCGGCAGAGCGGGTGTTGCTCATCTCAGCGGCTAAGGGGCGTACGCGCTCGTCATGCAGGGTGCAGATCACCTCGTTATCGGCGGGCAGACGAAACCGGGTCACACCTTCGGACACCATGCGGGCATCACAGAATATGGGGGCACCATTCTCCATCGCGGTGCGGGCGGCTTTTACGAAATCGGGC
>JAOXSD010000346.1 GCA_025800205.1 Silicimonas sp.
CTTTTCGGGCAGGATCGCGACAAAGACGGCCTCGGCCCCGGTTTTGATGGCCGCGCGCCCGTTCATTGCACGCATCAACTCGGTACAGGCGCGGGTTTCGCCGGCGACAAGCTCTGGATGCTTGATCATCGCGGCGGTCAGCTGCTGCGCCGCATCGCTGGAGCGGTCCGACCGATCAGCGGCCGAGGCAAACCACGCCATCGAGCGCGCAAGCCCCACCAGCGAGGTCGCGAAATTCGGGGCCGAGCATCCGTCGATGCCGTAGCCGGGGCTGGTCTCGCCGGTTGTTTCCTCGATGGCGGACAGGCACGCCTGTTGCACGGGGTGGTCGATCTCAAGGTATTCCGGCCCGGCCCCCATATGCTGAGACAGGGTCAGAAACCCGCAATGTTTGCCCGAGCAATTGTTGTGGATCTGGCACGGCGTATCGTCGGCCAGAATAAGCCGGTCGCGCGCGGCGATGTCGGCGGGCTCTTGCGGACCGCAGCGCAGATCATGCTCGGACAGACCCAGATGGTC
>JAOXSD010000021.1 GCA_025800205.1 Silicimonas sp.
AATTGCTTAAGGCCACCGGAATTTGTCCCCGGCACGGGAAGGGCAGAACCCGTCACCGGGAGGATGTAGGCGCGCGGACGCCCTGGGGCAAGGGCAAAGCGTCTTGCCTTTTGTTCCCCTTTTGTTCACATTCCTCCCATGCCTGACGATCTCCAGCCCCCGAAACCCGGCCAGCTTCTGGCCCGTGGCGTCTGCCGCCACCTGGCGGGGCTCGATTTCGTGAGCGTGGAAGAGTTGATCCCCGCCCCCGGCCTGCGCGTCGATGTGATGGCGCTGGGGCCGAAGGGCGAGGTCTGGGTGATCGAATGCAAATCAAGCCGGGTGGATTTCACCAGCGATCACAAATGGCAGAACTATCTGGAATGGTGCGACCGCTATTTCTGGGCCGTGGATGAGGATTTCCCCACCGAGCTTCTGCCCGAAGACACCGGCCTCATCATCGCCGATGCTTATGACGCGGAAATCCTCCGCATGGGGCCCGAGGACAAGCTCGCCCCCGCCCGGCGCAAGGTGATGGTGCAGAAATTCGCCCGCCACGCCGCGATGCGCTGGCACGCGGCGCGCGATCCGGGCTTCAGCCTTTCCGGCCTTTAGACGCGGCAGCGCGGGCCTTCTGGGCTGCGGCCCGGATTTCTTCGGCGATTTCCTCGGCCTCGTCGGGATCGAAATCCATCGGCAGTTCAAGCCCCTGCCCTTCGACATAGATCCGCACCATGCCCAGGGAGGTCGGCCCGATCTGCAGATTGGCCTCAATGTCGCTTTCCTTGTCGATCCCCATGGGTTCCGTCCTTTGTCAAACCGCCCATGGCGTAGCTTCTGTGCACTGGCTTGGCAAGTCACGGCAGGGAGTTGCAAAAGATGCACGATTTCCGCCTTTCTCTCCCTTGCAATCGCGCCAACAGGGGGATAGGGAAGCGGGCGTGCCGCCTTAGCTCAGTAGGTTAGAGCGCTTGATTGTGGATCAAGAGGTCCCCCGTTCGAGCCGGGGAGGCGGTACCATCCAAAGCCTGCGAATTTGAAAAGATCCGGGACATCGGCGCATCCGGGCTCTGCGCGAAAATAAACGCCAGCCCGGGAAACCCGCGGGACTGGCGCAGAAAACACTCTATACTCGTACCCTAGGCCGTCATGCCCTTATTGGCCGGCGCCAAACGTTTGGCGGAACTGGCGAGACCCCACACGCCAGACCGAACCGGTTTACGCTCCACTTTCACGCAGAACTTCATCACGAGCGGCGCCACACACACGGCACGCGACCCATGATGGTCTTTATTTCCCAGGTCGGGACCCGGAGAGATGCAACCGCGCATCCGCTCCGAAGTTCCCATCAACACACACTCACCAATTACTCACAAAATTTAATTAGCATGCCTTATATCACATTAGCAAGCATTAATTCCAGCTAATCCTCAGGCCAGTCGCATTTGTGCAAGAGGCGGATTAACGCCGTACAGATCTGAAAACAGGCGATTTTCTGCCGATCAACCGAACGCCATCAGCGTCCTGGTCAGGACGCTGAACAGTGTTTTCAGTGTCAGGAAACAGTCCAAACCGCACATTTTGTTCGATATGAACAAGTGCTGGCGGCAAAAAGAAGGGCCGGTGCGCCAAAGCACACCGGCCCGTCCAGGGAACTGGTGCCGCCTATTCGGCGGGTGTGACAACCAGCTTGGGTTTCTTGATCGGCTTCATGTCGGCCAATCCGCGGACGGCATTGCCATGGGCCGTGTAGATCCGGTCTTCCATCAGCGCCTGGTGCGAGGCCTCCAGATGGCGGGCCGGCACATGGGGAAAGAGATGGTGCACCAGGTGGAAGCAATCATTGCGCGGGAAGAACAGCCAGCGCAGCACCTTCGGCGCCAGCAGGTTGCGCGAGGCCTCCAGATCCTCATCCGTTGGCACCAGACCGGCGTGATCCATGCAATCGGCCCAGTACATCAGCGCCGAATAGACGAAAACGAAGGGAATGATCAGCATCAGAAGCCCGGTCCAGGGCGCCAACGCGGTGATCACCGAGACCACGCCGATCAACGCATATTGCAGGATCTGGAACGCCCGCCCGTCGCTGCGGCTGAGGTTCAGGCTCAGGTAATAGGGCAGATGGCGCAGCACCAGGGGCGTGACCAGGTGGCGCAGCACAACAGGCCCCGTCAGCTTGTCATGCAGGCCGAGGTTTTTAATCCCCTGTAAATCGAGATCATGTTCATAATCGCCAATATGCTTGTGATGGGAGAGATGTTCGTCCCGATACACGCTAAAGGAGTTGAACAAAAGAGATGCACAAATCTTGCCCATCAGCACATTATCCGACCGGTCGGTCGTGAATGTCGCATGGGAACATTCGTGGACGATATTGTTCAAACCCCGCATCCGCGTGGCGATGAACAGCATGAGCAACGCCAGGCCGCCCAGCTCAAGAAAGCCCACCCCACCTTGAAGGAGGTAATGACCAAGGATAACCGAAACAATGATTTGCAACAGATACAGCCCGATAATCAACCAGGCAATTGGACGTGAGTGTTTGTCCATTCCGGCGAAAGCACGATTGTACTTTTGCCGCAAAGCTTGTGCAGACATAGCGATGGCCCCCCAGCCATAATTGTGCCTTATTGTTGTCATAATCGAACCAATATTTCAATAGTCCAACTAATGCCCCCTAAAGGCCGGTTATCTGTGCAGCACCGCGCAACCCAAAGGCGATAAGGGACGGAAAACGCGACACATTCAAAAACCAGTTGCATTGTTCCCCAATGCTCATTAGATGGACTAATGGCACAGGAGAAATTCTTATGGATTACGACTACGACTCACTTGTTGTTCTGTCGGCGGTCGTCCGCACCGGCAGTTTCGAAGCTGCGGCGAATTCTCTGAACGTCACCCAATCCGCCGTCTCCCAGCGCATCAAGCAACTGGAGGAGAAGGTCGGATCGATCCTCGTGCAGCGCGGCCGCCCCTGCGTGGCCACCGATGACGGGCTTCTGCTTTGCCAGCATGTGGAGCAGGTCTCGCTCCTGCAGCACGAACTGGCCGATCAACTGGCGGCCCGCGGCACCTCCAGCGGCTCCTCCGCCGTCTCGGTCCGCATCGCGGTGAACAGCGACAGCCTTGCCACCTGGTTCCCCGATGTGATGAAGCGCGCGCTCAATGAGCTGAATCTGCTGCTGGAAATCATTCCCGACGATCAGGAATTCACCGAAGAGCGCCTGCGCTCCGGCGATGCGCTGGCCATCGTCACCTCGAACAACAAGCCGATCCCGGGCTGCCTGACCGTCCCTCTGGGCGCGATGGATTACCTGGCGATCGCCTCCCCCGAATTCGCCGAGGCCCATTTCGCCGAGGGCTGCACCCAGGTGAGCCTCGCCAAGGCGCCGTCGATCCAGTTTGACCGCAAGGACACCCTGCCCCAGCAATGGATGATGCTGGCCTTCGGCACCACCGGCAAGCTGGTCTCCCATTACATCCCCTCCTATGAGGGCCACCTGCTGGCCGCCCAGCGGGGCGTGGGCTGGGCGATGATGCCGCTGGTCACGGTAAAACCGATGATCGAACGCGGAGAACTGGTCGAATTGGTGAATAATGTGCGGGTGCGCACGCCGCTGCACTGGCAATCACGCTCGCAATCCTCGGCAACGCTCTCGCGCCTGTCGCAGATCGTGGCCGATGTGGCCGGAGAGATGCTCGCCCCGCCGATCCTCGAAGACGCCGGCTGATCGCCCCTTGCCATTCCGCGCCCGCTCCGCATGCTGGCGCCATGACACTGGCAGTACTGAGCGACATTCACGGCAATATCGCCGCTCTTGAGGCCGTGCTGGCGGATATCGACCGACGCGGCATTTCCAATATCGTCAATCTGGGCGATTCCCTTTCCGGCCCGTTTGACGGCCTCGCCACGGCCGAGCGGCTGATCGCCCTCGACCTGCCCACGGTCAGCGGCAATCACGACCGGCAATTGGTCGACCGGCCCAAGGATCAGATGGGGCTTTGGGAGGCCTGGGTGATCGACGATCTGGCCCCCGCCCATCTGGACTGGATCGCCGCCCTGCCCGACACCGCCGAGGCGTTTGGTGCCTTTCTCTGCCATGGCACCCCGGAAAGCGACGAGGAGAACTGGCTGGACCGGCGCGGGCCCGGCGAACGGCTGGTGGCGCGCGATCTCGACGGGGTTCTGGCCCGCGACGGGGGACGGCGCGAGCGCCTGCTGCTCTGTGGACATACGCACACGCCCCGGGTGGTGCGGCTGCCGGGCGACCGCATGGTGGTCAACCCCGGCTCGGTTGGATGCCCGGCCTATCTCGATAGCCGCATGGAGCCGAATTTCATCCACCAGACCGGCGCGCCCGATGCGCGCTATGCCATTGTCGAGGAACGCGACGGGCGCTGGAGCGCCGATCTGGTGGCCGTGCCCTATGACGCCTCCGAGATGGCGGCAATGGCCCGCGCCAAAGGCGCGGAGAGCTGGGCCCAGGCGGTCAGCGACGGCTGGTTCGCCTGAAATCAGACCCTTCAGAAGGGTCTGCCCCAAAGCCTTCTGAAGGCTTTGAGCAAAACCCGTCTGACGGGTTTTCGTCCTATTCGCTTTCGATCGCGATCCGCTGACGCAAGTCGCCCGTCACCCGGCTGTAGATCAGGATCTCCTCGCCCGCGACAACGGCGTAGAAGGATTTGCCCATGGTAAAAGCCTCGGCCTCAACCCCGGCGGGCAGGGTGATCGCCTCGGGCACGGAGACACGGCCCAGATCACGGAACCGCATGACAAAGAGCGTCACCATGATTACAAAGCCCGCGATCATGGTCACGCTGAGCACGGTCACCAGAATTCTCAGATAGCGCACTGTCGCCTCTTCCGGAGCCTCGTTCTTGTCCATGTCCCGCATCGTCCCGGTCACCATCGGCGCCAACCCGCCGCCGCGCCTTGATAAGGCGCTCGCACGCGATGTGCCAGAGGAAGCCCATCTGTCGCGCTCGCGGATCGCCAAGCTACTGGCGGGCGGCGCCGTGACCCGGAGCGGCGTGGCCATCTCCGATCCCAAGGCCAAGGTGGCCGAGGGCGAGGTGTTCGAGATCACCGTGGAGGAGGCGAGCGAGAGCGACATCCTGCCCGAGCCCCTGCCCCTTTCTATCGTGCATGAAGACGACGACCTGATCGTTGTGGACAAGCCGGTCGGCATGGTGGTGCATCCCGCCCCCGGCTCGCCGTCGGGCACGTTGGTCAACGGGCTCTTGCACCATTTCGGCGGCAAGCTGTCGGGCGTGGGCGGCGCAAAGCGGCCCGGAATCGTGCATCGGATCGACAAGGACACCTCCGGCCTTCTGGTGGTGGCGAAATCGGATGCGGCCCATCACGGGCTGGCTGATCAGTTTGCCGCCCATTCGGTGGAACGCAGCTATCTGGCGCTGTGCCACGGGGTGCCGCACCGGGGCGATCCGCGGCTGAAGGGGCTGCGCGGGGTGAGTTTCGAGGCGGGCGACACTGTCAAGATCACCACCCATCTGGGCCGCCACAAGACCGACCGGCAGAAACAGGCGGTGATGCGTGAGGGGGGCCGTCATGCGGTGACCCGCGCCCGCGTTCTTGAAACATTTGGCGATCATGCAGCACTGGTTTGTTGCAACCTTGAAACCGGGCGGACCCATCAGATCCGGGTGCATATGGCCTATATCGGACATGCTCTGATCGGCGATCAGACCTATGGCGGACGGCGTCGGCTGTGGTCCGGGGCTGCAGGGGCCGAGGCGGGAAATTCCTTTGCACGTCAAGCGCTTCACGCCGCCACCCTGGGGTTTGAACATCCCGTTTCGGGCGCGCAGATGCGGTTCGACAGTGCCCTGCCCGACGACTTTGCACAGCTTCTGGCCGCGCTCCAAGATATGTGAATTTATGCACAGAAGAGAGGCCGTGGGCGCGCGAGCCTGCACGAACCCGTGAGCACACGGGCCCGTGTCTGGCGCAAGTGAACGGCTTGGTTCATTTTAGCTTCACACAGCGCGGTTACAGATTTTTACCGCAAGACCCTTGAACTGAACCGATTGGTTCACCAGATATGTTAAGCGTCGCAACATTGGCGCTGACAGGGAATGACAGAGAGATGGCTAATTACACGAATCTTCCGGCTCCGAGCCCAGAGGGCGGTCTGAACCGCTATCTGCAGGAGATCCGCAAGTTCCCGATGCTTGAGCAGGAAGAAGAATACATGCTGGCGAAACGCTGGGTCGAAGATGAAGACTCCGGTTCTGCCCATAAACTTGTGACTTCGCATCTGCGGCTGGCCGCCAAGATCGCCATGGGCTATCGCGGCTATGGGCTGCCCCAGGCGGAGGTGATTTCCGAGGCCAATGTGGGCCTGATGCAGGCGGTGAAACGCTTTGACCCCGAAAAGGGCTTTCGCCTCGCGACCTATGCCATGTGGTGGATCCGCGCCTCGATCCAGGAATATATCCTGCGGTCCTGGTCGCTGGTGAAGCTGGGCACGACAAGCGCGCAGAAGAAGCTGTTCTTCAACCTGCGCAAGGCGAAGGCCCGGATTGGTGCGCTGGAAGACGGCGATTTGCGCCCCGAGCATCTGAGCCGGATCGCCAATGATCTGAACGTGAGCGAACAGGAAGTCATCAACATGAACCGGCGCCTGTCGGGCGGGGATGCTTCGCTGAACGCGACGATCTCGGCCGATGGCGAGGGTGCTGCGGAATGGCAGGACTGGCTGGAAGACGAGGATGCCGATCAGGCCGGCGATTATGCCGAGCGGGACGAATTGGATGTTCGCCGCGAGATGATGGCCGAGGCGATGACGGTGCTGAATGAGCGCGAGCAGGACATCCTGACCCAGCGCCGTCTGATGGACAATCCGGTGACCCTGGAGGAACTTTCGGGCCGCTATGACGTGAGCCGCGAACGGATCCGCCAGATCGAGGTGCGCGCCTTTGAAAAACTGCAGGCGAAGATGCAGGAGTTGGCACGGGAAAAGGGCCTGCTGGACGTGGCCTGATCGGGGAACCTCCCTGCCCCGACACGTAAGTCGCCGGTCCTCCCCCGGCGGCTTTTTCTTTGGGGATGCGACTTTGGTTGCGGAGAACTGACAGCGCGGGACAAGGGCCGCGCGGCTCAGTGCGCAGCCCTGGGCGCCAAAGCAAAACGCCGCCCCGAAGGGCGGCGTCTGAATTCACTTTGGCAGGCTGATCAGCTCGCCAGTTCCTTGCGCTTCACCTTGGCCCAGAGGCGCTTGTTGGTGAGGTAGAGCACCACGCTGACGAAGATCAGGAACAGGACCGAGACGAAGCCCGCTTCCTTGCGCGCATTCATATGCGGCTCGGAGGTCCACATCAGGAAAGCCGAGACGTCTTCGGCCAGGTGATGCAGGTCATTGGCGTGACCGTCGTCGAATTCCACCAGCTCGTCATCCAGCGGCGGGGCCATGGCGATCCAGCCGCCCGGGAAGGCGGTGTTTTCGTAGAAGATCGTGCCCGCTTCTTCCTTCTCCTTGCCGGTGTAGCCGGTGAGGATCGACAGGATGTATTCCGGGCCGCCCATGCCTTTGACGAACTGGTTGATGCCCAGGCCATAGGGGCCGTGGAAGCCCGCACGCGCCTTGGCCATCAGCGACAGGTCGGGCGCGTTGGGATCGCCCGAGACCGGGAAGTGATCCACCGGCTTGGCGGGACGGAAATCGTCCAGTTCCTCGTCAAAGACCTCGAAGTTCTGGCTCGCATAAGCGCGAACCTGATCTTCGGGGAAATGCGGACCGCCCTCGTCCCCGAGGGTGCGGAGCGGCACGTAGCGCAGGCCGTGGCAGGCCGAGCAGACCTCGGTATAGACCTTGAGCCCGCGCTGGAGCTGCATCTGGTCATAGGTGCCGAAGGGGCCTTCGAAGGAGAAGGCGTGATCGTGCACATGACCTGCGCCACCTGCGGCGTGAACACCCGTTGCGACGCCAAGAGCGGCGATGGCGGAAAGTGTGATCTTACGGAACATTGTCATATGTCCTTTCATTCCGCAGGAGCTGCTGCACCAGAGGCGCTGTCGGCCTTGGGCGGGTAATGTTCATCGAAATCGGCTTCGATGGTTTCCGGCTGGGGCAGCGGTTTCTCGGTGACACCCAGAAGCGGCAGGATCACCAGGAAGTAGCCGAACCAATAGGCCGAAGCGATCAGCGAGAAGGTCGCATAGGGCTCCTCGGCGGGCATGGCGCCAAGCCACATCAGCACGAAGAAATCGACCACCAGAAGCCAGAACCACCATTTGAACTGCGGCCGGTACTTGCCCGAGCGGACCGACGAAGTGTCGAGCCAGGGGGCCAGTGCCATGACAGCGATGGCGCCGAACATGGCCAGCACGCCAAAGAACTTCGCGTCGATGATGCCGCCGGTCAGGGTTTCGGCGATGATCACCACCCAGACATCCGCGGTAAAGGCCCGCAGGATGGCGTAGAAGGGCAGGAAGTACCATTCGGGCACGATATGCGCGGGCGTCGCCAGCGTGTTCGCCTCGATATAGTTATCGGGGTGACCCAGGTAGTTCGGCATGAAGCCGACGATGGCGAAGAACACGGCCAGGATCACCGCCAGGGCGAAGAGATCCTTGATCACGTAATAGGGCCAGAAGGGCACGGTGTCTTTCGCGGCATCTTCCTTGGAGGTCCGGCGCACCTCGACCCCGGTGGGGTTGTTGTTGCCGGTGGTGTGGAAGGCCCAGATGTGGATAGCCACCAGGGCGGCGATCACGAAGGGCAGCAGATAGTGCAGCGAGAAGAAGCGGTTCAGGGTGGCATTGTCCACCGCAGGCCCGCCCAGCAGCCAGGTCTGGATCGGTTCCCCGATGAAGGGGATGGCGCCGAAGAGGCCGGTGATGACGGTCGCACCCCAGAAGGACATCTGACCCCAGGGCAGAACGTAGCCCATGAAGGCGGTGCCCATCATCAGCACGAAGATCAGGATGCCGACGATCCAGGTGATTTCGCGCGGTTCCTTGTAGGAGCCATAGTAGAGGCCCCGGAAGATATGCGCGTAAACCGCCACGAAGAACAGCGAAGCGCCGTTCATATGGGCGTAGCGGATCATCTGGCCGCCATTCACGTCCCGCATGATGTGTTCGATCGAGGCGAAGGCCAGATCCACATGGGGGGTGTAGTGCATGGCGAGCACGATGCCGGTGGCAATCTGCAGCACCAGGCAGAAGGTGAGGATGATGCCCCAGATCCACATCCAGTTCAGGTTCTTGGGCGTGGGGATCATCAATGTGTCATACATCAGACCGACGATGGGCAGGCGCTTGTGCAGCCAGCCCTCAGCGGCGGTCTTGGGTTCGTAATGGTCGTGCGGGATACCAGCCATGTTGTCGTTCTCCCTTAACCGAGGACAAGATCAGTGCCGTCGAACACGGCGGGCGGAATATGCAGGTTCTCGGGCGCGGGGCCTTTGCGAATCCGTCCTGCGGTGTCGTAATGCGAGCCGTGGCAAGGGCAGAACCAGCCGTCGAATTCCCCGGCATCGCCCAGCGGCACACAGCCGAGGTGAGTGCAGACGCCCATCTGGACGAGCCATTCACCAGCTTCGTCGAGCGAGCGGTTGGCGTCGGTGGCATCCGAGCCTTCGGCGATATTGGCGTTGCGTGCATCCTGGTCCTGAAGATCGGCCAGCGGAACCGCATTGGCCTTTTCGATCTCTTCGGCGGTACGGCGGCGGATAAACACCGGTTTTCCAAGCCATTTCACCGTGAGCTGGCTGCCCGGCTCGAGCCCGGAAATATCCACCCGGATCGAGGACAGCGCCTTCACATCGGCCGACGGGTTCATCTGATTGACCAGCGGCCAAACAGCGGCCCCCGCGGTCACGGCGCCGGTCCCCCCGGCGACATAATAGAGGAAGTCTCTGCGCGTGCCTTCGTGGCCATCGTCTGCGTGCGACACAAGCGTCTCCTGTTCTTGTAGGGCGTTTGCCCAATAGGCCCGGGCCGGAACAGAGTCCGGCCGGTTGAGCCGGTAGATAACGCCGTAGAACAATGGCGTCCAGCGGACAATCGGGCGCACCTGAATGTTTTGGGCCCGGGCGGGATTGGTGATCCACGGAATTGCGGTGGACGGCGGAGTATCAAGCGCGCTCCGGGGGGCTGATATTTCAGGTTAGGGTCCGGTGCGCGGCGCTGGAAAATGCTTGTTTTTGAAAGGGTGAAGGCCAAAGGCGGGCCTCGAACGGACCATATTGCCCCTAATCGCCGTCGCGCATCAGCTGCGACAGGGTGACAAGTTCCGAGCCGACCCCGGACTTGATGGCCTCGGACGCTGCAAGACGCGCCGATACGTCCTTGTTCTGATTGAGTTTCCAGGTGCCATCCACCGTCTCGATATGGAGCCGGAAGGGCAGGATGGCACGCATCATCTTCTCCATCACGCCCGGGATCATCTTGTCTGTCGTCCAGGGTGGCTTCGGGGCAAGGCGCGTTTCGAAATGGGCCGATTGGCGGGTGATCAGGTCTTCGAGCGCCTCGGGCGGCAGTGGCTCCAGCCTGCCCCGCAGATGAACCGCCACATAGTTCCAGGTGGGCACCTGATCGGGCGTGCCATACCAATCGGGCGAGACATAGCCGTCGGGGCCGGTGACCGCGATCACCGCCCTGCCCCCGCCTGCGCGCGCAATCGGGTTCGAGCGCACGAGATGCAGGTCCGCATGGGTGCCGTCGTCGCTCAGCAGAAAGGGGATGTGGGACAGATGCGGATCGTCGCCCGCCAGCACCAGGGTGCCGAAGCCACGCTCCCGGGCGAAAGCGAGGTTCTGCGCCGCCGGGCTCTGGCGGAAGGCCGGATTGGGGTGCATCGGCTCAGCCTTTGGGGGCTGTGGCCTGCATGGCCGGGCGGGTGCTGAAGCTTTCATACCAGGCGGCAAGCGCCGGGCGCGTCGCGCGCCAGTCCCGGTCGCCGTGGCGGAAGTCGAGGTAATTCAGCGCACAGGCCGTGGCGATCTGGCCCATGGTGAGCGCGCCGGTCAGGCTTTCCATCCATCCGGTTTCAAGCTGATCCAGCGCCCGGGTGATCTTGGCCCATTGGCCCTCCACATAGGCCGGGTCGTATTTGTCCTCGGCCCGGGCGCGGCTTTCATAGACCATCAGGACAGCGGCATCGCCGATCCCGTCGGCCAAGGCTTCGAGGGTCAGGACATCGTAGAGAGACGCCGCCGGATAGAGACCAAGGCCATGCGCGTCGTCCAGATAGCGGGTGATCACCCGGCTGTCGAAAAGCGCCCGCCCCTCGGCCTCGAAGACAGGGATCTTGCCGATCGGATTGCTGTCGACGGGAATCGTGCCCGGGTTGGTCGGATGTCCGCCCACGCTTTCCATCGTGATCTGGTCGGTCAGCCCGGCCTCATGGAGAACCACCTCCACCTTGCGGCAGAAAGGCGATGCGGGATTGGTGTAGAGTTTCATGGCGCCTCACGCGGTGAGTTTCGCCCCATCATGGCCGGTGATCGTCACCGGGATCAAGGCGCCTTCGGGCTGATCCGTCTCGAACGCCACTTCGGCGAATTGTTCCGTGCGCCCCATGCGGGGGCCTTCGGTGAGCACCATCGCCGCGCGCCCGATCTGGGCGTCGAGATGGGATCTGACCGCCGCCTCCCCTGCCGCCCGCAGACGTGCGGCGCGGTCGCGGATGGCGGGGCCTGCCACTTGCGGCATCTTAGCGGCCGGTGTGCCCTTGCGCGGCGAATAGGGAAAGACGTGGAGCCAGGTCAGGTTGCAATCAGTGACCAGTTTTAACGAGTTTTCGAACATCGCCTCGGTTTCCGTCGGGAAACCGGCGATGATGTCGGCGCCGAAGGTCAGCTCGGGGCGCAGGCGCCGGGCCTCTTCGCAAAAGGCGATGGCGTCGTCACGCAGGTGGCGGCGCTTCATCCGCTTGAGGATCATGTCGTCGCCCGCCTGCAGCGAAAGATGCAGATGGGGCATCAGGCGTTTTTCGGTGGCAACGGCTTCCATCAATGCGGGATCGGCCTCGATGGAATCGATGGATGAGATCCGCAGGCGCGGCAGGTCGGGAACGAGTTTCAGGATCCGGCGCACGAGATCACCGAGGCGCGGTTGGCCCGGCAGATCGGCGCCCCAGGACGTCAGATCGACGCCCGTGAGCACCACCTCGTTGAAGCCCCGGTCGCGCAGGCGCTTGATCTGGTCGACCACCACACCGGCGGGAACCGAGCGGGAATTTCCGCGCCCATAGGGGATAATGCAGAAGGTGCAGCGGTGATCGCAGCCGTTCTGCACCTGAACATAGGCGCGATGGCGACCGAAACCGTCGATCAGGTGACCGGCGGTTTCCTTCACCGACATGATATCGTCGACCATCACCGGCTCGGTCTCGCCAATGGCAATGGCGGCCCAGCTTTCGGGCGCCATCTTTTCGGTGTTGCCGAGAACGAGCGTGACCTCGTCCATATTGGCAAAGCGTTCGGGTTCGGTCTGGGCGGCGCAGCCGGTGACGATGACCTTGGCGCCGGGGGTCTCGCGCGCCAGACGGCGGATTTCCTTCTGGCTCTTGCGCACCGCTTCGGCGGTCACAGCACAGGTGTTGACGATGACCGCATCCTTGAGCCCTGCCGCCTCGGCCATTTCGCGCATGGCCTCGGATTCGTAGGCGTTCAGCCGACAGCCGAGCGTGGTGAACTTCGGCACGCTCACAGGTGGAACACCCCGTCAAAGACATGGGCGGTGGGGCCGGACATCCAGACCCCGTCGTCGCGCCAATCGATCTCGATCCGGCCGCCGTCAAGGTCGAGCGTGACCTTGCGCCCCGTGAGCCCCCGGCGCGCGGCGGCCACCGCGACGGCACAGGAGGAGGAACCGGAGGCCAGCGTGACACCCACGCCCCGCTCCCAGACCCGCATGCGCAGGTGGTCGGGGCCGATGAGATGGGCGAATTGCACATTGGTGCGCTCGGGGAAAAGCGGGTGGTGTTCGATCTCGGCGCCCCTGCCCTCAAGCTCCACGGCCTCGGCATCTTCGACGAAGAAGCTGCAATGGGGATTGCCCATGGAACAGGCCACCGGGTCGCCTGCAATCGGCAGATGCAGCGTGTCGGTGTCGTTGGCCAGCGGCACCTGATCCCAGTCCAAGAGCGGCGCGCCCATGTTCACCCGGGTCAGGCCATTGCCTGCGTCTTCACAAGCAAGGAACCCGCGCTCGGTGCGGAGCGTCAGGGCCCCTGCCCCGGTCTCATTCATCAGATGGCGCGCCACGCAGCGGGTCGCATTGCCGCAGGCCCCGGCGGTGGAACCATCACTGTTATAGAAGGTGAGCCGGGCGTCGGCCTGATTGTCGGTCTCGATCACCGCAAGCTGATCGAACCCCACGCCCCGATGCCGGTCTCCAATGGCGCGCGCAAGATCGGCCGTGATCGCGGCACCGCCCAAACGGCGGTCGATCACGACGAAATCATTGCCCAGCCCGTGCATTTTCATGAAGGGCAGCGAGGAGATGTGAGGCTCTTGCATCCGCGGGGATATAGCCTTGCAAGGCGGTTGTCGCAACGTCTGGAAAAATTTGTCCATCGGTCGAATTTTTCTGCCGTTTTCCGCTTGACCCCCCCGGCACCGGACAATAGATGGAGCGCTCAAGTGGGCCGTTAGCTCAGTTGGTAGAGCAACTGACTTTTAATCAGTGGGTCGCAGGTTCGAATCCTGCACGGCTCACCACTTAATCAAAGACTTAGCGTCGTTTCCGTCCGCCGTTCGTCCGCCAGCGTCCACCGGCGGACGCGGACGCGGGCGGACGGGCCTCCCGCTACAGACGTTCCAACTCAATCCAATCCGTCGCGGCGTCGGTAAGGATTGTGGAATCATCAATCAGGGTGTTTGCATTCTTTGCGCAATGCCGCAGATCGGAACCTGTGAAGTCAAAACCGCGCAGGTCAGCGCCGCACATGTTCAACCTTCGCAAGTCAGAATGTGTGAAGTCTTGTTTTGGGTCCAAGCCAGAAATCT
>JAOXSD010000354.1 GCA_025800205.1 Silicimonas sp.
GTGTTCGGCCGCGCCTCACCCTCGCCCACATCGCCCGAGGCACAGGCGCCATGCTCGGCGATCTGATCGAGCACCTTTCGACATGTCGCCGCATCGGGGGCGCGGCCTTTCTCGGCCATCCGCGCCTCGTGCCTCCGAAACCGCAGATGCCAATGGGGAAAATGCGCCATGTCGATCAGGCTCGCATCATGGGTCCAATGCTCGAAGAGCGCCCGCTGCCGGTCATGGAGCGGGGCCAGCGCACCCTCCCGGTAAGATGCGCGGCGGGCGTGCAGGATCATGTGATGGGCGCGCGACAGCGTGTTCACACTGTCGATCTGAACGAAGCCAAGTCGTTCGATCACAGCTCGCAGATCCGCCCCCTTGCCCGGCCCGGAGGGTGGCTCTGCCAGACCATGGCGGTCCA
This sequence comes from Silicimonas sp., assembly GCA_025800205.1. Taxonomy (GTDB): domain Bacteria; phylum Pseudomonadota; class Alphaproteobacteria; order Rhodobacterales; family Rhodobacteraceae; genus CALKXV01. The sequence continues at coordinate 407 of JAOXSD010000354.1, forward strand.
GAAACAGCGCCCGCGCCTGCCGGTTCGAAAGCCGCTGGCGCGCGCTCAATGGCCCAGCGGGCCCATGGTCGAGGGCAGGTAGAGCACCAGGGACGGGATCGCCACCAAGAGCGCCAGCCGGATCAGATCGACGATCCAGAACGGTGTCACGCCCTGAAAGATCGTCT
>JAOXSD010000368.1 GCA_025800205.1 Silicimonas sp.
ATCAGGTTGCCGGTGGTGACAGTGTCACCCCCGAACAGCGAGTCGTTGCCTGCACCGCCGTCCAGACTGTCGTGACCGGTTTCGCCGCGCAGCGAATCCGCCCCGTCACCGCCGATCAGCGTGTCATCGCCGGCACCACCATCGAGAAGGTTGTCGAAGTCAAAGTTCGAGATACCGGCAAGCTCGTCGATCACGTCATTGCCGTCGCCGCCATAGACCGTGTCGGCGCCCTGGGAGAAATAGATAACGTCGTCTCCCGTGCCGCCATCGATCGTATCGGCACCCGCACCGCCCCGGATCACGTCGTCACCGCCGCCCCCCGTCAGGCTGTCATTGCCGCCATCGCCACGGATCGTGTCCGCCCCGCTGCCGCCGGTGCCGTGTCATCGCCCTCACCGAGGCCAAGCGACAGCCCCGATGTGTCGAGCGTGGCATTGACGTAATCATCGTCCGCATCGAACTGCAGCTGCTCGATGTCCGAAAAGGCGCCGTTGGCCGTGTTCGAATTCGCCGAGAAGATACCCGAGCCCGAACCGATGAAATTGACGCTGAAACTGTCCGAAGGCCCGTCGAAATCAATGATGTCGTGATCGGCCCCGCCAGAGATGCTCAACGTGCCGTCCGAGCCTTCCACCTCGATGAAATCATCGCCCGCACCGGCTTCGATCGTGTCGGTGCCGCTGCCTGCATGGATCTCGTCATTGCCGGCCCCGCCGACCACGGAATCGTCGCCCGAATCCGCATGGATCGTATCGGCACCGCTGCCGCCGATCAGCGTGTCGTCGCCGCCCTCGCCATCGAGGAAGACGCCCGAGCCGTCGGCGCTGGCATCGAAACTGTCGTCCCAGCCGGTGCCGCCAATGGCTTCGATCCCGGTGAACGTGCCGCTGGCGCTGCCGTTGTTTGCGTTGAACGCACCGGCCCCGGTCCCCGAGAAGGTGGCGGTGAAGCCACCGTCGCCCGACGGGTGCAGGAAGTCCAACTCATCGCTGCCCGCCCCGCCATGGGCGACCACCGTGCCATCGGTATGCTCCACCGAAATGACATCGCCACCAGCGCCGCCCTCCAGCGTATCGGACCCGCTGCCGGCATGAAGCTGGTCATTGCCGTCGCCCCCCACGAGACTGTCGTCGCCCGCCCCGCCATGAAGCACATCCGCCCCGCTGCCGCCGGTGATCGTATCCTCTTCCGACGACCCTGTGATCGTCTCGCCCGTATTGCCGGCGGCATAGGTGAACCCGGCATCCTGGACATTGAGCGTAATCACCTCGTCATAGGTGGCGCCATATTGGTCGGTCACCCGCACGGTCACATCGAAGGACGGGGTCGCTTCGTGATCGATGGTCTGACCCGCGCGCACCCGGATCTCGTTGCCGACGATCTCGAAATGGCCCGAGGCATCATTCAACAGGCTGAAACTGTGATTGTCCCCGGCATCGTCGCTGGCCGACAGCACCGCCACAACGCTGCCCGAAGGATCCTGCAGGCTGCCCACATCGCCCGCCTCCGCAACGCTCTCCTGCAGGCTGCCGCCGGTATGGGTGATGTCGGTGGGCGCGCTGTTGGCCTGCCGTCCGGCCTCGTCGATCAGCTCGGCGACAGTGTAATCCGTGCCATTGAAGGTGAAAGTCTCGACCCCGGTGACCGTATCCGTACCCTCGTCGCCATCACCGGTGTTCTGGTCGGTGATGGTGAAGGTCTGCGACCCGCTGTCATAGCTGATCGCGAAATCCGCCAGATCCCCGTCAAAAACCGCAGTATCCGCCCCATCACCCCCCGCGATCGTGTCGTCGCCCGCACCACCCGTGAGCACATCATCGCCCGCGCCACCGGTCAGTTCATCTGCGCCTGCGCCACCATCCAGCACCGCGCCATTGTCATGACCGGTAATCGTGTCGGCCCCCGCGCCGCCGGTGACCGAGGTCTCGGCCACGCCGGTATCGACAAAGCTCTCGCCCCCGTCGCCGAGGGTGATCACCTCGCCGGTGTCGCTGACGCTCACAGTCACCACATGGGTATCGGTCGCCCCATGGCTGTCGGTGGCCGTCACCGTCACGGAAACGCTGGCGCCATCCTCATAATCGAGGCTGACCCCGTCCTTCAGTCTCAGGTCGCCGCCGACAATCTCGAACCGCGCGTCATCGACGGAGAGAGTCACCGTATCTCCCGCATCGGGATCGGTCGCTGTGACGGACCCCACAGTGGTACCCGCCGCATTCTCGGCAATCGTCCCGTCACTGGCCGTCACGCTCGGCCCTTCGTTCACATCCCCCACGGTGACGCGGACCACCCGGGTGTCGCTCAGCCCGGCGCTGTCGGTGACCGTTACCGCAACGTCCAGATGCGCGTCGGTCTCATGGTCGAGGCTGACCCCATCCTTTAGCCTGAGCTGCCCGCCGACCACTTCAAACCGCGCATCGTCGACGCTGTAACTCAGCACATCGCCCGCATCCGGGTCGCTGCCCGTGACCGCGCCCACCACGGCGCCCGACGCGTTCTCCGCCACACTCCCGTCAACGGCCGCCAAACTCGGCCCTTCGTTCACATCGGTGATCGTCAGCTGAACCGGCCAGGGGCCCGAGGTGCCGACCTCGGTCGTCGCGGTCACATAGACCGTCATCTCGGGCGCGGTTTCGAAATCGAAGCCGCCGCCGGGGGCGAGCATCAGGCCCGCCTCGGTGATTTCGAACGGGCTTTCGGTCAGCACCCGGCCCTGGGCGTCGGTCAACAGGTAACGGATCGGGTCGCCATAGGAATCGACGCGGGCCAGATCGAAGACCTTGGTGCCTGACGTGCAATCCTCGGCCATGGTGGCGGCCATTTCGCCGTTCGGGCTCCAGGTGGATTTGCCGGGACCGTCATCCGCCTCGTCCTCGACAGGGGCGGGGGCCGCGCCGGAAGGCGGCGCTTCGAAAGGGGCCGGGTCGAGAGACGGGGGCAGGGGCGCCGGGGCGACCGAGGCCGGTTCGGCCGGGGCCGATGGGGCGGCGGATCCGGGCTCGGGGGGCAGGACAATGGACTCATGCGTGCCCTCGGACGTGCGTGGTGCCACCGGGGCGGGGGCGCTGTCGATTTCGGTACTGGTGGCGGGGGGCAGGTTGCCTGTACCCGCAATCTCCACCCCGGATGTATCCGGTGCGGAGGGGGCCGCCTGCGCCTCGCTCAGCGCCTCCGGCACCCAATCGGCTGCCATTGCCTCGGCTGCGGGCAGGGAAAAGGCGGTCAGCCCGGCGATCGACGTGGCGGTGCCGATGGAGATCTGGAAATCCGCCCCTTCGGAGGGGGCGAATTCGGGGGCCTGCCCTTCCGCACGCCCCTTGCGGCCCGCACCTGAGGCGCGGCCCGTTGCTGCCATGTCTGACCCGTTCCGTGACGGAAAATCTCGCGCCATATCGCGTTCCACTCGCAATACAAGACGCCCCCGGCGGGAAAATTTCGGCAATCCGCCCCCCCGGGTCATGGGAAACCTGCCGCCGTGCTTAGCGGAACCTTAACATAGGATAAAACAACAAACCCCCGGGGCAGGGCCACGGGGGTCGTCGTCTGGCGGCCGAAACCGCCCAGTGTCAAAGGTCTTCAGAGAAGCCCTTCGCGCTGTGCTTTCTTGCGAGCAAGCTTGCGGGCACGGCGGATGGCCTCGGCCTTCTCGCGTGCTTTTTTCTCGGAGGGTTTCTCGAAATGCTGCCGAAGCTTCATCTCGCGGAAAACGCCCTCACGCTGCAGCTTTTTCTTCAGGGCACGGAGCGCCTGATCGACATTGTTGTCGCGAACACTGACCTGCATGTGGTTGTCACCACCTTTCTAAGTTAGAATTGCGCAATATTTGCAGGAGCGCGCCGTATAACAGCGGCGAACCCGCTTGTCCAGTTTTGCCTGAGGAATGTCGAGAATGTCGAAAACACCCGATCTGGAACGCCTTTTGGACGCCGCTCTGGCCCATGTGCCCTTTGATGGCTGGTCCGACACGACTTTCCGGGAGGCGGCCCGGGATCTGGATCTGAGCCCGGAGGCGGCCCGCGCGCTGGCGCCCCGGGGCGCGCTGGATCTCGCCTGTGCCTATCACCGGCGGGGTGATTCCGCGATGATCCAGGCGATGGAGGCGGCGGATCTGTCGGAGATGCGCTACAGCGAAAAAGTCGCCCAGGCGCTGAAATTCCGGATTGCCGCCATCCCGGACCGGGAGGCGGTGCGCCGCGCCACCACCCTGTTTTCCCTGCCACACAACGCGCCCGAAGGGGCGAAACTGGTCTGGGAAACGGCGGATGCGGTCTGGCGGGCGCTTGGCGACACGTCCACGGACGGAAGCTGGTATTCCAAACGCGCCACGCTCTCGGCGGTCTGGGGATCCGTGGTGCTCTACTGGTTGGGCGATGACAGCGAGGACGATGCCCGCACCTTCGATTTCATCGACCGGCGCATCGACAATGTGATGTCGCTTGAAAAACTCAAGGGCCAGATGCGCAGCAATCCCCTGACCCGGCCCCTGATGAACATCGAAGCGGCGCTTATGGGCAAGATGCGTGCCCCCGGAGGCCAGGACACATCCGATCTGCCCGGGCGCTGGTAGACCCTACCGGATCGGATCAAGGAGCGCATCCGACAGGGAACATTCCCGCTGCACATCGCGTCCGCATTTACGGGGTTCCAACGCGCGGGTCAGGCAGATCCGCGCCTCCTGGATCCGCCCCGCCTTGCAGGTGATGGTGATCTGGTCGGCGTCAAGCTGCGGGTTTTCCTCCAGAAACGCCTGCTCCACCACTTGGGCGGGCAGCCTGATCGGATCCTGCAACTTGCGCAAAAGGGCAGGGCGGGTCACCCGCCCATAGGCCTCACGCGAGAGCTTGTAATACTGATCCGCCGTCAACCCGGTGCAGCGCCCGTGCTTGTTCCACTGGTGCCAGGCGCTCCCGGACGACCCAAAAAGATCCGCCTCCCGCGCGGTGTCCGACCGCGACGGATTGCGCGCATTGGTCGGGCAATAGCTCGGCCAGCCGCGCTCATATTGCGGCCAGAGCCCGTGCAGCACCCAGCCGAAATCCGCCTCATCCTCGCATTGGGGCGAACCGCGCCGGTCGCCTTCCAACGCACACCATGTGGGCGACCAGGACAAAGCCATCACATAGTAATCAAACTCCCCCGCACGCTCTCCTTCGGCCCGCGCGAGCCCCGCGCTCAACACCAACAGGATCAAAAACCGCATTTGCTCTTCCCTCTTCGGCCTCAGGTCCCTATATACAGGCTCATTCCCCTTAATCGAGGAAACGGTCCAAAGGGACCAGCCGATTTAACGGCACGGGACAGATTTGTCAGGAGTTCGTCGAATGAACAAACCGCTCATGGCCAAAGCCACCGCCGTCTGGCTGGTGGACAACACCACGATCAGCTTCAAGCAGATCGCCGATTTCTGCGGATTGCACGAGCTGGAAGTCCAGGGGATTGCCGATGGCGACGTGGCCGCCGGCGTCAAGGGCTTCGATCCGATCGCCAACAACCAGCTGGTGCAGGAAGAGATCGACAAGGCCGAGAAAGACCCGCTGCACAAGCTCAAGCTGAAATTCAACGCCGCCGCCGTGGGCGAGGAAAAGCGTCGCGGCCCGCGCTACACGCCGCTGTCGAAGCGTCAGGACCGCCCCGCCTCGATCCTCTGGCTGGTCAAGTTCCACCCGGAACTCAGCGACGGCCAGATTTCGAAACTGGTGGGCACTACCAAGCCGACGATCCAGTCGATCCGCGAACGCACCCACTGGAATATCTCGAATATTCAACCGATTGACCCGGTGGCCCTTGGGCTCTGCAAGCAGTCCGAACTGGACGCCGCCGTGCAGAAAGCCGCCGCCAAGAAGGCCCGCGACGGCGAAGTCATGTCGGATGAGGAGCGCCGCAAGCTGGTCTCGACCGAACAATCGCTCGACGGCGATCCCGAGCCCAAGATCCCGTCCTCGATTTCCGGCCTCGAGACCTTCACCCTCGGCGAGGATCCGATGCCCGAACGTGAAGAGGCGCTGCCCGATGCGGACAGCTTCTTCAACCTGCCCGACAGCAGCGACGAGGACGACGACGAGGAGTGATCCCGTCAGGGTCCGAAAACGAAAACCCCGGCCGGTTGGCCGGGGTTTTTCTTTGCGCCCCTGAAACCAAAAAGCCCGGCATTCTGCCCGGGCTCTTCTCGATTATGCCGCCAGGGACACCCGACGCGGCCGGTGCGGCTTCTGCAACGCATCCGGCTGATAGGCCTCGCAAATCGACATCATCACCGATTGGGTGATGGTGACACGACGGCGCGGCTTGGGCCCTTCCACGAAAGGATTGGGCGCACCCTCATCAACCCATTTGCGATAGGGCACGGCACGACAGGCCGTCACCACATAATACAAATGTTGCAGAGCGCGCGGCAGGGCGGCGACATGTTCGGAATACAATTTCAACTCATAAACTCCTTCTCATCCCTTCCACAGGTCGGTGCTTGCTTGGGAAAAACACCCTGAGTTAAGCAACCGACAGCCTCCATTAACCATGCTAATGAGGCATAAGTATGATGCGATGGGAGGAGATTGCGGCTTTTCCTAAAGTTATTGAGGCGAATGCCGCCGCCTCAGGGACAATCAGATACAATTTTAGAGATTGTGTTAATCAAGAAGTCAAAGCGTCTTCCGGGCCTTCAGCGCCGCCGAAATCGTTCCATCGTCGAGATAATCCAGCTCACCGCCGATCGGAACGCCCTGGGCCAGCGAGGTGACCGAGACCCGGCCTTCCAGCTGATCGGCAATGTAATGGGCGGTGGTCTGGCCATCCACCGTGGCATTCAGCGCCAGGATCACTTCGCGGATCTCCTCCGTCGCCACCCGGTCGATCAGCTTGGGGATCCGCAATTCCTCCGGCCCCACCGCATCCAGCGCAGACAGCGTGCCGCCCAGGACGTGATAGCGCCCCTTGAACACCCCCGCACGCTCCATCGCCCAGAGATCGGCCACATCCTCGACAATGCACAATTCGCCATTGCCGCGCTTTTCGCTTTCGCAGATCGGGCAGAGATCAGCGGTGCCGATATTGCCGCAATTCAGACATTCCCGCGCGGTCTCGGCCACCCGCGCCATGGCATCGGCCAGCGGGATCAGTTGCAACGACCGCTTCTTCACCAGCTGCAGCACCGCCCGGCGCGCCGAACGCGGTCCCAGCCCGGGCAGTTTCGCCATCAGCGCGATCAGGTTTTCCAGGTCAGATGAGGGGGTCACGGGGCCTCTCCGGGCAGAACGATACGCTCCACCTCATAGCCGCGCGCGCGCAGACCTTCCACCATGCCGTTGGCTCCGGGCAGGTGAAACGCGCCCACGCCAATGAAAGCGCCGCCCGCCTTCAGGGCAGGCTCGGCAGTGTCGAGAAAGCGCGTGTTGCGAAAATTCAGCAGGTAATCATCGGTGGCTGCCAGCGGCGCGTCCGAGGCGAGAACACTTCGCAGAAATGCCTGGTCCCAAACCTGCATCAGGCCGATCCGGCCCTGCCCGTAAAGCGCAATCGACGTGCTGCGCCCGCGATTGTCCGCTTGGGGCTGCAGATAGGCCGCATAAACCGCGATGATCGCCCGCGCGGTCTCGTCCCGCGTCGCAAGGTCGTCATAAAACGCATCCGGCGCTTCCAGCCCCAACACCGGCACGCCCGCCAGATGGGCCAGAAGCTGCAGGTAGTCATCCTGCAAGGGCAGGACGCCGCTGGCAAAATCCTCGCAAGGATCGCCCAGCACGATCCCCGCCATGCCCGCGGTCGACAGGATCAGATCGGCATCCTCGCTCCAGCCCAGCTCGATCGCCCGGTCCAGAACCCAACCCGCCATTTCGTCGCTCAGATGGTCCAGCGGCCCGTCCCCCGGCGCCACCGCGGCAAAGGGATCCGAGGCTTCGTTGAACTGCCCGGCCACATATTGCCCGTCGCGCACGGCCTGGCGCGTGGGAAACACCGGATCGTATTCCAGCGCCACCACCGAAGATGCCTCCAGCGTGGCTTTCACCGGATCGGGCAGGCGGAGAACGGCCGCGTCGGAGGCGTGAAACGTGCCCCAAAGATGCGACACCGCCCCATTGGGCGCCGTCACCTGCCAGAACCGCCCGCGCCCGTTGAGAACCTCTGTGGCCCGTGTCTCCAGAGCCGCCAAGCCAGGGGCGGGAAAGACCTCCTCAAAGAGGGCGGGTCTCTCCACATGACAGGTCTCACGGGTCGCCCAATCCTGCGCGGTCGCAGGCGCGACCACGCAGAGCGCGCCACAGACGAGACCCCACACTCTCATGATTTAAAACGGAAGTTTCATATCCGCAGGCAGGCCCAGGCCCTCGGTCAGCCTGCTCATTTCCGATTGGCTGCGCTCGGCGGCTTTCGACTGCGCATCCTTGATTGCAGCGAGGATCAGATCCTCGACCACTTCCTTTTCATCCGGGTTGAAGATCGTCGGATCAATGTCGAGCGCCGTCAACTCGCCCTTGGCGGTCGAGGTCGCCTTCACGAGGCCCGCGCCGCTTTCGCCGACCACGGTGATCCGCTCCAGCTCTTCCTGCAGCTCGGCCATCTTGCCCTGCATTTCCTGCGCGGCCTTCATCATCTTGCCCATGTCGGCCAATCCGCCCAAACCCTTGAACATCGCATCTCTCCTGTTCGCTGTTGGCCTCTAGATATGGGGCAGGGGGCAGCGCGGCAAGGCATTTGCACCTGCCCCGGCGGATTGCCCCGGGGCGCGGTCGGGATCTGCGTATTTGAAAAGGCTCTTGACTAGCAATATGTCTAGGCAAGGCTGTTTCTATGAACAAGAAGAACGGGTTATCGAGATATCGACGTTTAAAACTGGTTGAGGCCTTCTGCGCCGATCTGACCGCCACCCAGACGGCGG
>JAOXSD010000004.1 GCA_025800205.1 Silicimonas sp.
GTCAGGTGACCATGCAGTCGCTGCCCTCGATCCGGCTGGTGCAGGAAAACGACAAATCGCTGGTGACCAAGATCAACTCGACCCTCGTCAACACCGTGCCGCTTTGGGAAACCCAACTGGCGCAAGCGGTGACGATCCAGCGCTCGTCGGAGGCCGCCGATGCAGTGCGCGACGCCAATGATCTGACCAATGAGCTGTTAACAAAGAACGCCGAAAACCTAAGACAGGCCAACAAGAAGATCCGCGAGGAAATGGAGCGCGGCGTCTTCGATATCGAGGCCGTCAAACAGGCCAATTCCGATCTGATCGCCACGATCGAGGAAAGCCTGCAGATCGCCGACGACGGCAAGGCAAAACGCGCCGATGCCGAGGCCGAACTGCAGAAAATGGAAGAAGAGCTGAAGAACACGCTCGCGGCCGCCAAGGCGCGTGCCGATGGCGTGGGGACCAATGCGGGTGAAAGCGTTCCGGCCTGACGCCCCCATGCGGCGCGCCATCGGAAGCGTCGCCCTGGCGTTGATGCTGGGGGCCTGCGACCCGGTCGCGGCCCCCGTTCCAATGCCCAAACCACGCCCGGCGTCGCTGGCGCCCTCACCGGAAAGTCTCGCCCTTTCAAGCTATTACACGAAAGTCGAAACCGGCCACCGGTCGCGTGGTCTGTTGCGCACCGACGGCGGCGGGCCCGATACGCCCTTTGATGCCGAACGGCTCGCGGCGGCGTTCGAGGCCACCGCCTTTTCCCGCGAATTCTCCGACCGGGGTGCGGGTCTGGTCGATGGCACCACCGCCAGCACGCTCCACCGCTGGGATGGCCCGGTGCGGCTCGAAGTGATGTTCGGCGCCTCTGTCCGCGACGGCCAGCGCGCCGACGACAAGGCGGCCGTCGCCCGCTACGGCGACCGCCTCGCCCGCGTCACCCGCCACCCGATCCGAACCGTCGCGCGCGGCGGCAATTTTCACGTGCTTGTGCTGTCCGACGAGGAGCGCCGCAATGTGGGCCCGCTGCTGACCCGGCTGATCCCCCGGATCCGCCCCCGCGAGATCGATTTCATCGAAAAACTCGACCGGGGCCATTACTGCATCGTGCTGACCTCGGCGCCGCAGGAGGACGGCCGGCTGACCCGCGCCGTGGCCCTGATCCGCGCGGAACTGCCGCCCTTGCTGCGGCTGTCGTGCATTCATGAAGAGATCGCCCAGGGTCTGGGTCTGGCCAATGACAGCGACCGGGCGCGGCCATCGATCTTCAATGATGATGACGAATTCGGGCGGCTCACGGGCATGGATGAAAAGATGCTGCGGATGCTCTATGATCTGCGCCTGCAGCCGGGAATGACATCGGACGAGGCAATGCCACGGGTCCGCGCCATGGCGCGGGAATTGACGGGGCAGAGTTTGTAACAGCGGCGCGAAAGCGCCTTTTTTCACCCCCCGTTCTGCGGCAGAAACGGCGGCACAGAAGGAGAAAACATGGGCATTCTGGATTTCCTCACCGGCGAATTTATCGACGTGATCCACTGGGTGGATGACACCCGCGACACGATGGTCTGGCGGTTCGAGCGCGAAGATCACGAGATCAAGTATGGCGCCAAGCTCACCGTGCGCGAAGGTCAGGCGGCGGTCTTTGTTCATGAGGGACAACTGGCCGACACGTTCATGCCCGGGCTTTACATGCTCGAAACCAACAACATGCCGATCCTGACCACGCTGCAGCATTGGGATCACGGGTTCAAATCACCCTTCAAATCAGAGATCTATTATGTCTCGACCCGGCGGTTCACCGATCTGAAATGGGGCACCAAGAACCCGATCATGCTGCGCGACCCGGAATTCGGACCGACGCGGATCCGGGCCTTTGGCACCTATAGCGTGAAGGTCTCGGACCCGGCGAAGTTTCTGTCGGAAGTCGTCGGCACCGATGGCGAATTCACCATGGACGAGATTTCCTATCAGATCCGAAATATCATCGTGCAGGAGTTTTCGCGCCAGATTGCCGGTTCGGGCATTCCCGTGCTCGACATGGCCGCGAACACTGCCGATCTGGGCAAGCTGGTGGCGGAGCGGATTTCCGAGACGATCACCGCCTATGGGCTCACCCTGCCCGAGCTTTATATCGAGAACATCTCGCTGCCGCCTGCGGTCGAAAAGGCGCTGGACGAACGCACCTCGCGGGGGCTCACCGGCTCGCTCGACGAACATTTCCGCTACAAGGCGGCCGAAAGCCTCGACCAGCCCGGTTCCGCTGCCGGGCAGGCGATGGGTATGGGCATGGGGGCTGCCATGGGGATGAACATGGCGGGCGGGATCGCCGGACCCTGGGGGGCCGCGCCCGCGCAGATGCAAGTCGCGCCGCCGCCCCCCCCGGTGGAACATGTCTGGCACATCGCCAAGGACGGCCAGACCACGGGGCCGTTTTCCAAGGCGCGGCTGGGCCAGATGGCGGCCGAGGGCACGCTGACCCGCGAAAGCTGGGTCTGGACCCAAGGTCAGGACGGCTGGATGAAGGCCGAGGATGTGGCGGAGCTGGCGCAACTTTTCACCGTCATGCCGCCGCCCCCACCGCCGGGAATCTGAGCCTCGCGCGTATAAGGAAGACCACCTTTATAAAAGGAGCCTTTCCATGTCCGAGAAGACCGGTTTCACACTGACCCAGATCGCCCTGCATTGGGCGGTCGCATTTCTGATCATCGCCGCCTTTGTCACCCATGACGGGATGGGCCGCGCACTTGAGGCGCGCATCGAAAGCGGCACCACGGGGATGGAGGGCGCGACCCTGCACACGATCTTTGGCGGCATGGCCTTTGCGCTGATCCTGATCCGGGTCATCGTGCGGCTGCGTCAGGGCGCGCCCACACCGCACGGCTCGCCCCTTGTGGTCGCGGCGGCGACCTGGGGCCACCGGGTGCTTTACCTCCTGATGCTGATGGTCCCCGCAATGGGGGCCGCCACCTGGTACGGTCATATCGAGCCGCTGGGGGATCCGCACGAGATTCTCGGCAAGGCGTTGATGATCGTCGCACTCGGTCATGCTCTCGTTGCCCTCGCCCATCATTTCCTGTTGAAAGACGGGACCTTGACCAAGATGCTGAAACCGGAGACCTGACCGCGAATGGGCGCCGAAGAACACCGTTTCCCCTGCGAAACCTGCGGCGCCGATCTGCGCTTTGACCCGGGCGATGACCGGATGATCTGCGATCATTGCGGCGCCACCGAACCGATTGATCACGGCCCCTGGACCCAGGCGGCGGCGATCCGAGAACAGGATTTCCGCCGCGCCATCGAGGCCGGTCTGGGCAGCGCCGAGATGGAGGAGGCGCGGGTGTCGGCCTGCCCCAATTGCGCGGCAAAGATCGAGTTCGACGATGCCGTCCATTCCACCGAATGCCCCTATTGCGCGACGCCGGTGGTCACCGGCACAGGTGCTGCCCGCCAGATCAAGCCGCGCGCCGTCCTGCCCTTTGTGCTGGAAGAGACAGAAGCCCGGAAAGAGATGAGCGACTGGCTCGGATCGCTCTGGTTCGCCCCGAACGGCCTGACCGAATACGCCCGCAAGGGCCGCAAGATGAGCGGTGTCTACACCCCCTGTTGGACCTTCGATGCCGATACCACCAGCCGTTATCGCGGCCAGCGCGGCACGATCTACTATGAGACCAAGACGGTCACCCGGAACGGCAAGCGCGAACAGGTCCGCGTGGCCAAGGTGCGCTGGCGGCCCGCTTCGGGGCGGGTTGCCCGGTTCTTTGACGATGTGCTGGTCATCGCCTCCACCGCGCTGCCCGCCAAATTCCGCGCCAGCCTCACCCATTGGGATCTGACCCGTCTGGAACCCTACAACCCCGAATACCTCGCCGGGTTCCGGGCCGAGGCCTATACGATCGACCTGCCCGAGGCTTTCACTCAGGCGCGCGAGATCATGGACCGGCAGATCCTGCGCGACGTGCGCTTCGACATCGGCGGCGACAAGCAGCGGGTCGATCACATCGACACCGAGATGCGCGACGTGACATTCAAACATATCCTCGTGCCCGTGTGGATCGCCGCCTATCGCTATCGCGGGAAATCCTTCCGCTTCGTGGTCAATGGCCAGACCGGCCAAGTGGCGGGCGAACGGCCCTGGTCGGCCTGGAAGATCACCTTTGCGATCCTGATCGGCCTGCTGATCGCGGGCGCCTTCGGCTATCTATACGGGCAGGGCCAGATCGGCTGAGGCTTGTCAGCGCTAACATCCGCCCTTACAGCGGATGGGGGGAGGAATGACCATGATCCTATGCGCGGGCGAGGCCCTGATCGACATGTTGCCGCGACCGGGGGCGGACGGCGCCGAAACCTTCCAGCCTTTCGTGGGCGGCTCGGTCTTCAACACCGCCAATGCGCTCGGGCGTCTGGGTCAGAAGGTCGGGTTCTTCTCCGGCATCTCGACCGATTTCTTCGGTGAGATGCTGATGGACACGCTCACCACCTCAAAGGTCGACACCGCTGCCGTCGCCCGCCCCGACCGGCCCACGACGCTGGCCTTCGTCCGGCTCACGGACGGCCATGCGGATTATCTTTTCTACGACGAAAACTCCGCCATCCGGATGCTGTCGGAGCCCGACCTGCCCACACCCGATCCGGCGGTCAAGGCCCTGTTTTTCGGTTGTATTTCTCTTGCGGTGGAGCCCTGCGCCGCCACGTTCGAAGCATTGATGATGCGCGACGGTGACACGCGGCTCACCATGCTTGATCCGAACATCCGCGCAGGGTTCATCGAAGATGAAGCGCGCTACCGCGCCCGTCTCGACCGGATGCTGGCGCAGAGTGATCTGGTGAAATTCTCCGACGAAGACCTCCATTGGTTCGCAGGCGCGGGCGACACCGAGAGCCTTGCCAACGACCTCCTCGCCAAAGGCCCCGCCGTGATCTTCATCACCGAAGGCGCGCGCGGCGTGACCGGCTACACCCGTGACGGCGCGGTCTTCGTTCCCGCCCCCAAGGTCGACGTCATCGACACTGTCGGCGCCGGCGACACGTTCAATGCAGGCGTGCTGACCGCGCTCGGCGAAGCGGGTCTTCTGGACAAATCCGCCGCCCGCAGCCTCTCACAGGAGGCGCTGCGCGACGCGATGGAACTGGGCGCCCGCGCCGCCGCCATCACCGTCTCGCGCGCAGGCGCAAACCCGCCCGCCCGCGACGAGGTCTAAAGCCGAGCCTCAAGGGCGGCCCAGCTGCGGTAGAGCACATCGCGGTTTGCCTCGACCACCCGGGCGGCCCCGGCCACCATCCCGTCGCGCACGCCGCTCTCGCCCAGCGCCACCACGGCCTGAGCCAACGCCTCTCCATCGGACACCACCCGCGCAGCGCCCTCTTCGGCCAAGCCCGCATAGCTTTCCGCGAAATAGGCCACATGGGGGCCATGGAGGATGGCCGAGCCGAGGGCGGCGGCTTCATAGGGGTTCTTGCCCTCCAGATCCTCATGCAGCGAATGCCCCATGAAAGACACCGGCGCCAACCGGTACCAAAGCCCCATTTCCCCAATCGTATCGGCCAGATAGACCTGAACCTCCGGCGTGATCGCCTCGCCCCGACTGCGCCGCGCCACCCGCAGGCCCGCCGCCACCGCCAGCGCCTCGCCCGCATCCGCATCGCGCAGATGGCGCGGCGCCCAGATCATCAGCGCCTCCGGCACCGCCGCCAGCACCGCGCCCTGCGCCGCGACCACCGCCGCCTGTTCGGTCTCAAAGGTGGAGGACGCCAACCAGACGAACCGTGCGCCGATCTCGCCCGCCAGCCGCGCCCGCTCCGCCGCATCACAAGGCAAAGGCCGCGCCACCGCCTTCAGGGCGCCGGCCACCTCGATCCGCCCTTGCGCTGCGCCCAGGGCAGCAAAACGCTCCGCACTCGCCCCATCCTGCACCAGCAGATGATCGAACAAGCGCAGCACATCCCGTGTCATGCCCCGGATTTTCGACCGCCGCACGAAATTCCCCGCCTGCATCCGGCTGTTGATCAGCACCATGGGAATGCCGCGCCGGGCGGTGTCGATCATCAACCGGGGCCAGAAATCCAGCTCTGCAAACCCCGCCACATCGGGGCGCCAATGGTCCAGAAACCGCCGCACTGCGGGCGCGGTATCGACCGGCTGAAACACATGAATGCAGCGCGCGGGCAGCCCCGCCCCTTCCAGCGCCCGCACCGAGGTCAGCGTCGACGATGTCAGCACCACATGGGCGCCCGGCCGCTGCTCCAGCGCATGTTCAATGAGCGGCACCAGCGCAAGGCTCTCGCCCACCGACAGCGCATGGAGCCAGATCACTTCGCCCGCCGGTCTTTCCCGGCTGTAGCGGCCATATTTCTCTGCCAGGCGGGCCGGATCCTCCTTGCCCTTTTGCAACCTCCTGCCATGGGCAAACCGCCAGATCGGGCCCGAAATTTGTGAAAATCCGAGATAGGCCCAGGTCAGCGGCGACATGGTCAGGCGGTTCCGCGATTGAGCAGCCGCAGCAGGGTCAACAGCCCCACGGGCCGGTCGCCCTCCAGCACGAAGGCCGCCGAAATCCGGCGCGCCTGCAGGATCGACAGCGCCTCTCCGGCGATCATCTCGCGGCTCAGGGTCACCGAGCCTTGGGTCATGATCGCCGACGCCTTGGTCTCATGCAGCGCGCCCTGCATGGTGGCCGAGGCGTTCTGTTCGAGATAACGGCGGATATCGCCATCGGTGATCACCCCGCGCAACACGCCCGCCTCGGTCACGCCGACAATGCCGAAACCGCGCGCTGACAATTCGGAAATCGCCGTGATCACCGGCGCGTCCACCTCCACCAACGGAAGCTGTGCCGCCCCGTGCATCACCTCTTCCACAGCCTTCAGCGCCGCGCCCAGAGAGCCGCCCGGATGGAACCCGTGGAAGCTTTCCGGCCCGAACCCTCTCATCTGCAACAGCGCCACCGCCAGCGCGTCGCCCATGGCAAGTTGCAACAGGGTCGAGGTGGTCGGCGCCAGATTATGCGGGCAGGCCTCGCGCACTTTCGGCAGGCTCAGCGCCACGCTGGCCGCCCGCGCCAGCGTGCTTTCGGGCGATCCCGTGAGCGAAATCATCGGCACCGAGCGGCGTTTGGCATAGCCGATCACATCGGAAAGTTCCGCCGTCTCGCCCGACCAGGACAGCGCAAACAACACGTCGCCCGGCTGCACCATGCCCAGATCCCCATGGCTCGCCTCGGCCGGATGGAGGAAATAGGCAGGCGTCCCGGTGGAGGCGAAAGTGGCGGCCAGCTTCGCACCGATATGGCCCGATTTGCCCAGGCCGGTGACGATCAGCCGCCCCTCCATCCCGTGGATCAGCGTCAGCGCCGCCTCGATCTCGGCCTTCATTTCCGGCAGGGCGGCGCGCAGCGCCTCGAACCCGGCCTGATCGGTGGCAAGGGCCGCGGCGACGTGGTTGGCGCTCATGATTTCACCAGCTCATCAAGCGCCTTCAGCCGGGTCATCAGCGCCTCCATGTCGCCCAAGGCCACCATGTTCGGCCCGTCGGAGGGCGAGCGCGCGGGCTCCTCATGGGTTTCGATAAAGACCGAGGCCACGCCCACGGCGACCGCGGCCCGCGCCAGCGGGGGGACGAACTCCGCCTGCCCGCCGGTGGATTTTCCAAGCCCGCCCGGCAGTTGCACCGAATGGGTCGCATCGAACACCACCGGGCATCCGGTCTCTGCCATGATCGGCAGGGCGCGCATGTCCGAGACCAGCATGTTGTAGCCGAAACTCGCGCCGCGCTCGGTCAGGATCACCCGGTCATTGCCGGTCGATTTCACCTTGTCGACGATATTGCCCACATCCCAGGGCGCCAGAAACTGCCCCTTCTTGACATTGATCGCCGCCCCGGTTTCGCCGGCCGCCAGGAGAAGATCGGTCTGACGGCAGAGAAAGGCCGGGATTTGCAGAATGTCCACCGCCTCGGCCGCCCCTGCACATTGCCCGGGCTCGTGAATATCGGTCAGCACCGGGCAACCGAATTCCTCGCGGATCTTCGCGAGAATGGTCAGCCCCTCCTCGATCCCGACACCGCGCTTGCCGTCGAGGCTGGACCGGTTCGCCTTGTCGAAACTCGCCTTGAACACATAGCCGATGTCAAGCCGCGCACAGATCGCCGACAATTCGCCCGCCAGCATGCGGGCATGGTCCAGCGTTTCAAGCTGACAGGGGCCGGAGATCAGAACCAGCGGCTGGTTCTGGCCGAAGGTGACATTGCCGGTGATGACGTCGCTCATTCGATGCTCTCCCGTTCCATGATGGCCTCGATTAGGGGGATGTCTTCGGGGTTGTTCAATTCCCAGAACGCGCGCCCGCGCGCCTCCACTTCGACGCAGCGCACCGGGATGCCGTTTTCCAGAAAGCGCAATTGTTCCAGCCCCTCGGCCTCTTCCAGCGGCCCCGGCGGCAGGGCGGCATAGCGGGCAAGCGCCTCCGGGCGGTAGGCGTAGCAGCCCACGTGATGATAGACGGCAAGGCCGGTTTCCCGCGCCCGGTCGGCAAAGGGCAGCACTTCCTTCGAGAAATAGAGCGCATTGCGATCGGCGCCGAAAACCGCCGTGGTCGCGCCCACCCGGCCCGCCTTGCGGTCGGCCTGCAGCGCTTCCAGATGCTCCACCTCGGTGCGCAGCACCGGCGTTGCCATCTGCACCGACTCCTCTGCCATCTCGGCCACCAGCGCTTTCACATAATGGGACGGCGTCAGCGGCGCATCGCCTTGCAGATTGACCACCACATCCGGCGTCTCCCCAAGCATTCCAAGAGCTTCCGCGCAGCGTTCGGTGCCGTTGCGGGGCGCCTCGGACGTCATCAGCACCTCGGCCCCAAACGCCCCGGCGGCCTCGGCAATGCGCGCGTCATCGGTCAGCACATAGACCGCATCGACCCCCTCGACCGCCATGGCCGCGGCCCAGGAGCGATGGATCAGCGACCGGCTGACGCCGGTTGCGCCCTTGAGCATGGCCAGCGGCTTGCCGGGAAACCGGGTCGACGGATAACGGGCAGGAATGAAGATGACGGTTTGCACGGGGCACCTCGTTTTGTCCCGCGCTTTAAAGGCTTTGCCAGCAAAGGTCAAAGTGCGGTGTTCAGCCGTCTTCCGCCCCGTCCCCGTCGGGCCTCCCCCGGTAGCCGGTGGCGACGACGAATTTCTCCGACGAATCCTGTCGCGACGCGGGCGGCTTCACATTGGCGACCTTGTCGAACCTCTGTTTCAGAAGTTGCTGCAGGCCCGATTCCGCGCCGCCCGCCAACACCTTGGCCACGAAGGTGCCGCCCTCTTCGAGCACGTCGAAGGCCAGTTCGGCCGCCGCTTCGCAAAGCGCGATGATCCGCAGATGGTCGGTTTGCTTGTGCCCCGAGGAGGCCGCCGCCATGTCCGACATCACCACATCGGCCGGCCCGCCGAGCCAGGCCTTGATCTTGTCGTCAGCGCCATCCTCAAGGAAATCCAACTGGTGGATCTCGGCCCCCGGCACCGGCTCCACCTCCTGCAAATCGACCCCCAGCACCGTGCCTTCGGCCTTGCCGGGTCGGTCCGCCAGCGCATTCACCCGGCGCACCGCCACCTGGGCCCAGCCACCGGGCGCCGAGCCCAGATCGACCACCCGTGCACCGGGCACGAGGAACCGGTACTTGTCATCCAGTTCAAGGATCTTGAAGGCGGCGCGGCCGCGATAGCCCTCGGCCTTGGCGCGGCGCACATAAGGATCGTTCAACTGCCGTTCCAGCCAGCGGGTCGACGACGCCTTGCGCCCGCG
>JAOXSD010000023.1 GCA_025800205.1 Silicimonas sp.
CGAATACAATCTGAAATGGAACTTCTTCCACGGCCAGACCGAGGAGGAATTCGCCCAGCAGGTGGACAAGGACCGGGTCTGGGAGCGGGAAACCAAACCCTTTGCCAAGAAGGGCGAGGAAGCGCGCGCTTGGTCGCGGCTCGGCGTCGATGATCCCCATCAGATCCTCGGCGAAAACGCGACCCGGAACCCGGGCAAGTCGATCACCGGCACGCGGAAGCTGCCGCCGAAGGAACGGCGCGCGGTGGAAATTCTCGAAGCCAAGGATCACTGGACCAAGGCCGAGATCCGCAAATCCTACAAGGCGCTGATCAAGGTGCTGCATCCGGACATGAATGGCGGCGACCGGGGCCATGAGGACCAGCTTGCCGAGGTGGTCTGGGCCTGGGATCAGATCAAGGACAGCCGCAACTTCCAGACCTGAGAAGGCGCCCCGCTTCCCCGAAAGTGCCGCCCCTGCCGGGGGTCGCGGCAGGGGCGGCGGAGGCAGGAAAAATACCCTGCCACTGGGGAGAGTTCTGCTCGACCGGGTTCCCTGAGATTTTCGGGTGACCGCACCGAGGGGACAGTTGAGAATTACCGAACAGAGCCCGCAGTTTGTCGGGGGCACCTGCAAAGCCGCTGTGCAGCGTTAACCTTTTGCTGTGCAGAACTTCCCGAGGGTGTTGACGTAAACGACAAACGCCCCCCGGTTCGAGGGCCGTTTTCCGAAACAATAAAGGGACTTGAGCCCCTATTATTCAAGCGGGTTTGAAAACCAGACTGACCCCGTTCAGACAATGGCGTTTGCCGGTGGGCGCCGGGCCGTCGTCGAAGATATGGCCCAGATGGCTGCCGCAGCGGCGGCAATGGACCTCGGTCCGGACCCGAAAGAGCTTGCGGTCGGGTTTGGTGCGCACCGCATTCGGCAGGGGTTTCCAGAAGGAGGGCCAGCCGGTCTTGCTGTCGTATTTGGTGTCCGACGGATAAAGGGCGAGATCGCAGCCACGGCAATGGTAGGTGCCCGGCGCGTAATTCTTGTCAAGCGGGCTGGACCCGGCCCGTTCGGTGCCTTCGCGGCGCATCACCTTGTATTGCTTGGGCGTCAACATGGCACGCCATTCCGCGTCCGAGCGGGTCACTTCAAAGGCCTGGGCGCGCGCACCGCGCGGCATCAGCGCCAGGGCGGCGGTGCCCGCAAGGGCGCTGGTCAGAAACTTACGTCGCTGCATGGGGGTCTCCTTGTCCTTGCGCGCGAGACTAACGAAAACCCCCGTCACGGAGAACTCACAATGCCGCGTGCAGATGTTACGGAGCCCGAACCGGGCGCGCGCGGGAAAATCGACCCGGCGCGCCCGTCACGAGGGAAATCGTGCTGAAACCGGTTCCTTGAAATCGGTTACCGGGGTTAATTGTCACAGATTAGGAAACAACTGGTAAATGAAGCTGCGACCTCGCCCGGCCTTGCACCTTGGGCGCAAATGAGGCACGTGGAAGCGGGGGCGATTTCCCCCGTTTAGCGACAAGGAAGTGTGATGGACTATCGTCTTATGGACGCGGAGGCAAAACCGACCGAGGACATTGATGTACGCGAGGTTTTCGGCATCGATTCCGACATGAAGATCAAAGCCTTCGCCGAGGCCAATGATCGTGTGCCCGCCATCGACACGACTTACAAGTTCGACCCCGAGACGACCCTGGCGATCCTCGCGGGCTTCCAGCACAACCGCCGCGTCATCATCCAGGGCTATCACGGCACCGGGAAATCGACCCATGTGGAACAGGTGGCCGCACGGCTGAACTGGCCCACGGTGCGGGTCAATCTCGACAGCCACATCTCCCGGATCGACCTCATCGGCAAGGATGCGATCAAGGTCGAGAACGGCGTGCAGTTCACCGAGTTCCAGGAGGGCATCCTGCCCTGGGCCCTGCGCAATCCCACGGCAATCGTCTTTGACGAATATGATGCGGGCCGGGCTGACGTGATGTTCGTGATCCAGCGGGTGCTGGAAGCGGACGGCAAGCTGACGCTTCTCGATCAGAACGAAGTGATCTCGCCCAACCCCTATTTCCGGCTCTTTGCCACCGCCAACACGGTGGGTCTGGGCGACACCACGGGGCTCTATCACGGCACCCAGCAGATCAACCAGGCCCAGATGGACCGCTGGTCGCTGGTGGTGACGCTGAATTATCTCAGCCATGATGCGGAAAGCGCGATCATCCTGTCGAAGGCACCGCATTACAATACCGAGAGCGGACGCCAGAAGATCTCCCAGATGGTGAAAGTGGCCGATCTGACCCGGACCGCCTTCATGAATGGCGATCTCTCCACGGTGATGAGCCCCCGGACGGTGATCAACTGGGCGCTGAATGCCGAGATCTTCCGCGATGTGGGCTATGCCTTCCGGCTGACCTTCCTCAACAAATGCGACGAGTTGGAACGCCAGACCGTGGCCGAGTTCTATCAGCGCTGCTTTGACGAGGAACTGCCCGAAAGTGCGGCGAGTGCGGCGCTGGTCTAAGGCCCCGCGCTTCGGAACAGTCCGACGCCCCGACCAGAGATGGTGCGGGGCGTTTTCTTTGGGCTGGTCCCTCAGCCCCCGTCGCAGTCCCGGTTGCACAGGCAGGGGACGTCGGTGGACGCCGGTGTCGGCCGTCCGCTCCGGGCCACTTTCACCAGCCCTGTCAGAGCCTCTCCCGTCTCGCTTTTGACCTCCCCGGCGAAGAGATAAAGCGACGTGCCGACAGGGATCGGGGGGTCGAAATAGACCGTGAGGCACCCGCCGTCGCCCAGGGTCAGGTAGCCGGGGCCAAGGACGGCGGCATCAATCTGCCCGAGTGTCGCGAAAGCTTCGTCAATGGTGGTCTCGCTCAACGCCCCCATGGTCGGCCCCCCGAGGGCGCGCACCGCACCCCGCCTCTGCGGATGGACCCGACGCTGAAGTCATGGTCGGTGGCCAGAATGCGATCCGCCGTGGTGGCCAGGTCGCCGTCGACATCGAGAAACAGAATATCCAGGTCAAAGCCCGAATGGACACCGCCGCCGGTGCCGGAATTGGAATCGTTCACGGTGATGGTGCCGATGGCCGACAGGCCGAGCCCGGTGAGATCGGCCCGGTAGAGCCGTGTGGCCTCCGCCCGCCCCACACGGGTCACCCCGAGATCGGTCAGAACCGGCGCCGCCATCTCCGCTGTCGCCGCCTGCGGCAGGCCAAGGGCGATAAGGGCGATGAGGGCGAGGCCCGGCAGGTTCAGTGCTTTGATCATGATCGGTCTCCCCCGGTGTCATGGCCAGGTGAACGGCAGCCTAGGGGGGATGCCGATGTCGGGCAACGGAGTCCCATCCGCCCAGAACCGACCGGCAGGGAGAGGCCGCAAACTGCCCGATTACTGGCTCCGACCACCGGGGCAGCAGGCCTGGCGCACATGTCCGGCGCCCGGGCCGACCGGCGATGATCGGCGATGATCGGCGATGATCGGCCATCAGAGCTCATACTGTTTCCAATATAGAAACAAACTATTGCCTTGACCCCGCGCGCGCGCCCTCCCTTAAGTAATCGTATAGTAATTTATAGCGACAGTGGGGTCTCATGAAATTCTTGTTCCAGGCGGCTTTGGCCGCCTTTGTTGCGGTATCGGCCGGTTCTGTGGAGGCGGCGACCTATAATTACAGATATGATGGTTCGATCCGCTATCTGTCCGACAGTTCTCTCGTCCATAGATTCGACCTGTCCGGTGATCTGGGGACCAATGAAGAAGTGGTCGCGGCCTGGCTTTCGGCTTCGGCCAGCGATGACGGCGACCGCACCTTTGTCCGGACCCGCCGGGAACGGATTGCGCCCTTCACTCGCAACATCACGGTCCAGGTGGGGTATTCCTGCGGTTTCCTGAACCTCAGCACCTGCTACCGTCCGGAAACCCGCACCATTGAGGTGTACAACTATCGAAGCACTGACATCTATACGGACGAGCGCGAACGGATGACGCTGTCCTATCTCGGTCAGATCGACAGTGACGCGACCCGATACTATAATTCGAGCTCCTATTTCCAGGAAACCACCGGCTGGCGCGGCAACATGGCTGCCTCGATCACCGTCAATGCGGCGGGCCTGGGCCGGATCAACGCGGATAAGTCCATGCTGGCCGCGGTTGCAATGCAGGGCGATGCCTTTCTCAACGACGTCTTTCTGACGGTGCGAACGCAAATCATCACGCCGCCGCCACCACCGGCGGCCAGCGAGGTTCCCCTGCCCGCCTCCGCGGCGCTCCTGCTTGCGGGTCTCGGCGGTCTGGCCGGGTTGCGGCGCCGCACGCGCTGATCTTGCTGAGCAAAGCCTCAGACGGGGCCGGGGCGCGCAATCGCCCCGGCCTTTGTGGTTCATCCCGGACCACATGACGCCTTGTGATTGCGCGGGAATATTGCTTTATCCATTCCCATGAGCACCCAGAACGACAACCCGGCCGATCCGTTCAAGAAAGCCCTCGCCGAGGCGACCAAGACGCTGGCCGATGATCCCGAACTTTCGGTCAGCTTCACCGTCGATCCGCCGGGGATGACCGACGATGGCATGCGCCTGCCCCAGGTCACCCGCCGGATGACCCGGGATGAGGTGCTTCTGGCGCGCGGCACCGCCGACAGCTATGCGATGCGGCGCAAGTTCCACGATGGCGCCTGTTTCAATCGCTATGCCCCTCCGGGCCAGATGGCGCGCGAGATCTACGAGGCGATGGAAATGGCCCGCTGCGAGGCGATGGGCGCCCGCGACATGCCGGGCACCTCCGGAAACATCGATGCGCGGATCGAACATCTGGCCATGCGCAAGGGCTATGACGAGGTGACCGAGGCCGCCCAGGCGCCGCTTTCGGTCGCGGCCGGCTATCTGGTGCGCGAACTGGCCTCGGGCCGCGATCTGCCGCCGTCGGCGGCCAATCTCCTGAACCTCTGGCGCGACCAGTTCCAGACCCAGGCAGGCGAGACCCTGGCGGATCTGGAAGACAATCTGGCGGATCAGGCGGCCTTTGCCCGCTTTGCCCGGCAGGTGATTTCCGACATGGGGTTCGGCGATCAACTGGGCGAAGACCCGGATGCCGAAGACCCCGATGAGGATCTCGAAGCGGCCGAGGATCAGCCCGAAGACGACGAGGCCAATGCCGACGACGAGAACGACCAGAGCCAGGACGCCTCCGACGCCGCCCCTGATGAAAGTCAGGAGCAGCAGGACGACGCCACCGAGGCCCAGGTCACGATGGACGAGATGGCCGATGTGGAGGGCGGCGAAGAGGCCGAAATGCCCCAGAGCGAGGCGGATATCGAACCGGCCATGCCCCAGCCGATTTCCGATGCGGACCCGAATTACGCGATCTTCACCGGCGAATATGACGAGGAAATCGCCGCCGAGGATCTGGCCGAACCCGAAGAGCTGGAGCGCCTGCGCGCCTATCTCGATCAGCAGCTCGACCCGCTGAAAGGCGCGGTCGCCCGGCTCGCCAACCGCTTGCAGCGCCGCCTTCAGGCGCAACAGACCCGCACCTGGACCTTCGACATGGAGGAAGGGATTCTGGATGCGGGCCGCCTGGCACGGATCGTCGCCAACCCCACCGTGCCCTTGGCCTACAAGAAGGAAAAGGACATGGAGTTCCGCGACACGGTCGTCACACTCCTGTTGGACAATTCCGGCTCCATGCGCGGTCGCCCCATTTCCATCGCCGCGATCTGTGCCGATGTTCTGGCCCGCACGCTGGAACGCTGTCAGGTCAAGGTCGAGATCCTCGGCTTCACCACGCGCGCGTGGAAAGGCGGTCAGGCCCGCGAGGAATGGCTGCAACAGGGCCGTCCGCAATTGCCCGGTCGGCTCAATGACCTGCGCCATATCGTCTATAAATCCGCCGATGCGCCCTGGCGTCATGCGCGCCCGAACCTCGGGCTGATGATGAAAGAGGGTTTGCTCAAGGAAAACATCGACGGCGAGGCGCTGGAATGGGCCCATCGCCGGCTTCTGCCCCGGATCGAGGCGCGGAAGATCCTGATGGTGATCTCGGACGGGGCGCCGGTGGACGATTCAACCCTGTCGGTGAACCCCGCGAATTATCTGGAAAAACACCTTCGCGACGTGATCGCCATGATCGAGAAGCGCAAACAGGTGGAACTGCTCGCCATTGGCATCGGCCATGACGTGACGCGCTATTATGACCGCGCCGTCACGATCACCGATGTGGAGCAGCTGGCGGGTGCCATGACCGAACAACTGGCGGCTCTCTTCGAAAGCGATCCGAGGCAGCGCAAGCGTCTGGCACGGCTGCGCAAGGTGGGGTGAAAAACGCCTCAGAGGCGTTTTCCGAAATCTGATCTGATCAGATTTGACCAATCTCTTTTGAAGAGATTGGCCCCTTGCACCGGCGCCCGTCTTCGGGTTCCTTGGCGCTCATGTTCCAGACCTACACCGCTTCCGCCCGCCCAGAACAGGGCCCGCCGCGCCTGGCCGCGCTTCGCAATGTCATGGCAGAAACCGGCGTCGACGCCTTTCTCGTGCCGCGCGCCGACCGGCATCAGGGGGAATATGTGGCCCCCGCCGATGACCGGCTGGCCTGGCTCACGGGGTTCACCGGATCGGCGGGTTTTGCCGCCGTCACTCAGGACATCGCCGGCGTCTTTGTGGACGGGCGGTATCGGCTGCAGGTGCGCGATCAGGTCGCCGAAACATTCACGCCGGTGGACTGGCCCGAGGTCAAGCTGGGCGCCTGGCTGCTGGAGCATCTGGAGGACGGCGCGCGCATCGGGTTCGATCCCTGGCTGCACACCAAGGACGAAATCGCGGCGCTGGAAAAGACCCTTGGCGATCGCATGATTCTGGTGCCCGGGACCAATCTGGTCGATGCGATCTGGGACGACCGCCCGGCCCTGCCCAGCCAGCCCGCCCGCGCCCATCCCCTTGAGCTTTCGGGCGAAAAGAGCGGCGACAAGCGGGCGCGTCTGGCCAAGGCGCTGCGCGCGGCGGGCCACCGGGCCGCCGTGATCACCCTGCCCGATTCGATCTGCTGGCTTTTGAACATCCGCGGCAGCGACATTGCCCGCAACCCGGTGGTGCAGGCCTTTGCGCTTCTCCATGACAATGAACGCGTCTCGCTGTTCTCGGATCTTTCCAAATTCGAAGCCCTCGGGCCCGATCCCCATATCGACCAGTTCGACTGGGCCGTGTTTGAGGGCGCGTTGGCGCAGCTTGACGGGCCGGTGCGCGTGGATCGCAAGACCGCGCCGCTGGCGGTGGCCCGGATCCTTGACGCGGCAGGCGTCGAAATCGCCTGGGACGACGATCCCTGCATCCTGCCCAAGGCGATCAAGACGACCGCCGAAATCGAAGGCATGCGCGCCGCCCATCTGCGCGACGGGGTGGCGATGGTGGAGTTTCTGACCTGGTTCGACACCGAAGCCCCCAAGGGCGGGCTGACCGAAATCGGCGCGGCCCAGGCGCTGGAAGCGCACCGCGCCAATGCCAACTCGCTGATGGATATCTCGTTTGAAACCATCTCGGGAGCCGGTCCCAATGGCGCGATTATCCATTACCGGGTGACCGAGGAGACCAACCGCGCGATTGCGCCGGGCGAGCTTTATCTCGTTGATTCCGGGGGC
>JAOXSD010000063.1 GCA_025800205.1 Silicimonas sp.
GCTCGAACAGCAGAATGTTGAAGACTTGGGGGCTGCGGCGCATTTCATTCCAAAATCGCATGATGCGGACCCAAAACCGCACGGCTGCACGGTGCAAAACGCGTTCCCCTCTGTCAACCAGCGGGAGGGTTTGGCGATGCAATTTGGGCTGAGCGACGAGCAGGAGATGATCGTCTCCACCGTGCGCAACTTTGTCGAGAACGAGATTTATCCCCATGAGGCCGAGGTGGAACGCACCGGCCATGTGCCCCATGAGCTGGGCGAAGAGATCAAAAACAAGTGTCTAAACTTGGGGTTTTACGCGTGTAACTTCCCCGAAGAGGTGGGTGGCGCCGGCCTCTCGCATCTGGATTTCACCCTTGTCGAACGGGAATTGGGGCGCGGGTCGATGGCGCTGACCCATTTCTTTGGCCGACCGCAGAACATCCTGATGGCGTGCAATGACGAACAAAGGGAGCGGTATCTGTTGCCCGCTGTGCGCGGGGAGAAGATGGATGCCCTGGCGATGACGGAACCGGATGCCGGGTCAGATGTGCGAGGAATGAAATGTACGGCGGTCCGCGATGGCGGCGATTGGGTCATCAACGGGTCGAAACATTTCATCTCGGGCGCGGAACATGCGGATTTCTTTATCGTTTTCATCGCCACCGGGGTGGATGAGACGCCGAAGGGGCCGAAAAAGCGGATCACCACCTTTCTGGTGGATCGCGGCACGCCCGGCT
Organism: Silicimonas sp.; assembly: GCA_025800205.1. Classification (GTDB taxonomy): domain Bacteria; phylum Pseudomonadota; class Alphaproteobacteria; order Rhodobacterales; family Rhodobacteraceae; genus CALKXV01. The sequence goes on from JAOXSD010000063.1 coordinate 723, forward strand.
TCGAGGTGCGCGATGGCTATAATTCGGTCAGCCACAAAGGCTACAAGAATTGCATTCTGAGTTTCGACGATTGCCGGTTGCCGGACGCCCAGGTGCTGGGCGAGGTGGATGGCGGTTTTGCGGTGATGAACGAATGGCTTTATGCCACGCGGCTGACCGTGGCGGCGTTTTCCGTGGGGCGTGCCCGGCGCTGTTTCGATTATGCGCTGAACTATGCCGCGGAGCGGGAACAATTCGGCCAGCCCATTGGCAAGTTTCAGGGGGTCGGCTTTCAGATCGCCGACATGATCACCGAGATCGACGCGGCCGACTGGCTGACGCTGGCCGCCGCCTGGCGGCTGGATCAGAATCTGCCGTCGAACCGGGAGATTGCGTCGGCCAAACTCTATGCCTCCGAGGCGCTGGCGCGTGTGACCGACACGACGTTGCAGATCTTTGGCGGCATGGGGCTGATGGATGATTTTCCCATCGAACGGTTCTGGCGGGACGCCCGTGTCGAACGGATCTGGGATGGCACGTCGGAGATTCAGCGGCATATCATTTCGCGCGACCTGCTGCGCCCGCTGGGGGCCTGATGACGCTCACGCGTCTTCTCCAACCCCAAAGCATTGCCGTGATCGGTGGCGGGACCTGGTGCGTTTCGGTGATCGAACAGGCGGAGCGGATGGGGTTCGCGGGTGACATCTGGCCAGTGCATCCGAAGGCAGAGGAGGTGGCGGGGCACCGGGCCTATGCGCGGATCGAGGATCTGCCCCGCGCGCCCGACGCAGCCTTTGTCGGCATCAATAGATTTGCCACGGTGGAGTCGGTGGAGGCACTATCGACAATGGGTGCAGGCGGTGCGGTGGCCTTTGCCAGCGGGTTTTCCGAAGCGCTGGCCGAAGATGAGAGCGCGGACGATTTGCAGGTGCAATTGGTGGCAGCGGCGGGCGACATGCCGGTGCTGGGGCCGAATTGCTATGGGTTCATCAATGCACTTGATGCAGCACTTCTTTGGCCCGACCAGCATGGATGCACGAAGGTCGAGCGCGGTGTCGCGCTCCTGACCCAAAGCTCGAATATCGCGATCAACCTGACCATGCAGCAGCGCGCTCTGCCGATTTCTTATGTGATCACATGCGGGAACATGGCGCAGACAAGCCAGGCAAAGATCGCGATGGCGCTGTTGGATGATCCGCGCGTGACGGCGATTGGCTGTCATGTGGAAGGGTTCGGTGTGTTGTCCGATTGGGAGGCGCTGGCGGCCAAGGCCTGGGAGAAGGGCGTGCCGATTGTGGCGCTGAAGGCGGGCGCATCGGAGCAGGCGCAGGCGTCCACCGTGTCCCATACGGCAGCCCTTGCGGGCAGTGATGCAGGCGCACAGGCGTTTTTGGATCGGTTGGGCATTCCGCGGTTGCAGAGCCTGTCTGAGCTCTTGGAAACATTGAAGCTTTTGCATTGTCACGGGCCGCTCAAGAGCCGGAACATCGCCTCGATTTCCTGTTCCGGGGGCGAGGCGAGCCTGATTGCGGATATGGCCGTGGGGCGGGAATTGTGCTTTCCGGCGCTCACGGAGGCGCAGGAGGCACATCTGCGCGACGCCCTCGGCCCCATGGTCGCCCTGTCCAACCCTCTGGATTACCACACTTATATCTGGCGCGATCGGCCGACGATGGCGCGGGCCTGGGCCGGGATGACCGGGGAAGAGATCGCGCTGACCTTTTCGATCCTCGACTATCCGGTGACCGATGCGCGCGATTGGGAGGCGGCGACAGGCGCGGCGCTGGACGTGGCGGCGACGGGCGCGGGCTTTGCAGTTGTATCGTCTTTGCCGGAGTTGTTGCCGGTGGATGTGGCGGAGCGTTTGATGGCGGGCGGCGTGGTGCCGATGATGGGTTTGGCCGAGGCTTTGGCGGCGGCGGAGGCGGCGGCCGGGTGGGAATCGCCCGATTTAGTGCCTGTTTTGCCAGCCAAGGGCGGGGTTGAAGGGCGGGTGCTGACCGAAGCCGAGGCAAAGGCGGCACTGGCAGACCATGGGGTGCCGGTGCCACGGTCCTGCGCCTCGGTGGCCGATGCCGAGGCGCTGGAAGGGCCCTTTGCTGTCAAGGGCGTGGGTCTGGCGCACAAGTCCGAGGCCGGCGCGGTGCGATTGAATGTGCTCTATGACGCTTTGGCGCAGGTGGCGGCGGAGATTGGCACCGAAAGGGTTCTGATCGAGGAGATGGTGCCGGATGTGATTGTCGAACTGCTGGTGGGCGTGACCCGCGATCCCGCCCATGGGTTTGTGATCACATTGGGCGCGGGCGGGGTGCTGACCGAGGTTCTGGGGGATACCGCGTCACTGTTGGTGCCCGCCCATGAGGCCGCGATCATGGAGGCGCTGAACCGGTTGCGGATCTCCCCCCTGCTCCATGGTTATCGCGGCAAACCGCCCGTGGATTTGAGTGTGATCACAAAAGTGGTGCTTGCCGTCCAATCCTATGTACTTGCCAATGGCGAAACCCTTGGCGAAGTTGAAATCAACCCGCTTCTCTGCACGGCGACAGGCGCCGTGGCAGGGGATGCGCTGATCAGAAAGGCCTGAACCATGTCGCCCATCAAGACCCGCCGTGACGGCGCCATTTTCGAGCTGGTGCTCGATCGGCCCAAGGCCAATGCCATTGATCTGGCCACCAGCCGCGAGATGGGCGAGGCCTTTGCCGCCTTTCGTGACGATCCGGAGTTGCGGGTGGCGATCCTGACCGGCGCGGGCGACAAGTTCTTCTGCCCCGGCTGGGATCTGAAGGCCGCCGCCGACGGGGATGCGGTGGATGGCGACTATGGTGTCGGCGGGTTCGGGGGCTTGCAGGAGCTGCGCGATCTGAACAAGCCGGTGATTGCCGCCGTGAACGGGATCGCCTGCGGTGGCGGTCTGGAACTGGCGCTGTCGGCCGACATGATCCTGGCGGCGGATCATGCGACCTTCGCGCTGCCGGAGATCCGGTCGGGCACGGTGGCGGACGCCGCCTCGATCAAGCTGCCGAAGCGCATTCCCTATCATATTGCCATGGAGCTTCTGCTGACCGGGCGCTGGTTCGATGCGGAAGAGGGGCATCGCTGGGGGCTGGTGAATGAGGTGGTGCCTGCGGGCGACCTGATGGATCGCGCCTGGGATCTCGCACGGCTGATCGCCTCTGGCCCGCCGCTCGTTTATGCGGCGATCAAGGAGGTGGTGCGCGATGCGGAAGACAGCAAGTTCCAGGATGCGCTGAACCGGATCACGAACCGGCAGTTGCGCAGTGTGGACGTGCTCTATTCCAGCGAGGACCAGCTGGAAGGCGCGAAAGCCTTTGCCGAAAAGCGCGATCCGGTGTGGAAAGGCCGATAGGCGCTATTTCCCGGCGGTCCAGCTGAGCGAGGCGTGCTTGCGGGTCTGGCTTTCGCCCAGAAGACCGATCACCAGAAGCACCACCGACACGATGATCGGATAAGACAGCGACGACTTCAGCGGGTTGTAATTGATGAAGATATAGCCCCGCCCCTGGTCGATGATGTGAAAGAGCGGGTTCCAGGAAAAGAACCCCACCAGGGTCACCGGCAGCATGTTGGCGACGAACATCTTGCCCGAGGCGAACATGTTGAACCGGGTGTAGATCTGCTGGGTCACGGCTGTGGCGCGGGGAAACCAGGGTTTCAGCGCCAGAAGCACCATGCCGATGGAACAGCCGTTGAACCAGGCCAGCATGATCATCGCAAAGGAGCCCACCGGATCATCGATCACCAGCGGGTTCCACAGCAGGTGATAGCCGGCCAAGATCGCGAACATGGCGACCAGTTGCGTGTAGAGCGCAGAAAGCGCCGAGGACCAGAGCGAGATCGTCGTGTTCATTGGCAGATGCTGCATCATCGCCGAGGTGGGCCCTTCGGCACTGGCCACCGAGCCCATCGCCTTGACGTTGACCATGAAGACGAAGATCCCCGACATGATGTAAAGCAGGAAATCGCCGCGAATGGCCATGCCGCGCATGCCCATCAGATCGATGAACAGATAGAAGGCGGCGATCATCACCAGGGTCTGCATGATATTGGCGAGGATCGCGAAAACCGCATCCCGGTGCCCCTTGCGCACCGTGCGCACCGTGTTGTGGTAGATCAGCTCGATCAGCCGGAAGGCGCCATAGAAAAGCGATGTATTTTGGTGCGCAGTGAACATCGAATTTTTGACCGGGGTTGTTTTTTATCCGCGCGGCCGACCATATGCGGGAAAAGTTTACATTGGTAGGATGCGGAGTGAGAAATTGAGCAATATTGATCGGAATGCCCTTGTTTCGGCAATGCGCCGCCTGTCCATCCTCGGTGGCGAGGCGATCATGGAGATCTACCAGCGCGAGGATATGGGGGTCCGCGAGAAGGACGATTCGTCTCCGGTGACCGAGGCGGATGAAGCCGCAGATGCGATCATCTCTGCCGGTCTGCGCAAGGATTTCCCCGATCTGCCACTGATCACCGAAGAGCAATCGGCCACCCATGATCTGTCGGTCAAGACCTTCCTGATCGTCGATCCGCTGGATGGCACGAAGGAATTCGTCAAGCGGCGCGGGGATTTCACCGTCAATATCGCCCTGGTCGAGGACGGTGTGCCGACCCTGGGCGTGGTCTATGCGCCGGCCAAGGGGCGTTTGTTCCTGACCGGGGCCGACGGCGGCGTGACCGAGGAAACCGGCGAGATGAACCCCGATGTGGTGGGTCCGACGAAACCCGTGGGCGTGGCGAAGCCCGACATGGGCGGGTTGCGCGTGGTGGCGTCGAAATCCCACCGCGACCAGGCCACCGACGATTACATTGCGAAATACAATGTGGCGGATCTTGTGAGCGCCGGGTCGTCGCTGAAATTCTGTCTGGTCGCCACCGGCGAGGCGGATTTCTACCCCCGTCTGGGCCCGACCATGGAATGGGACACGGCAGCGGGTCACGCGGTGCTGAATGCGGCCGGGGGTGCGGTGGTGGAAAAGGAAAGCCACGAGACCCTCGCCTATGGCAAGGCGTCGTTCCGCAACCCGTTCTTTCTGGCCTATGCGCCGGGCGTGGATCTCGCCGCCGAATAGGAGGAGCCGGCCACCATGAACGTCAGCGTCATTGTGGTCAGCCTTCATCGCCGCCCCTGGCTGGCGCGCTGCCTTCTGGCGCTGCGCCAGCTTGATTACCCCGCCTTCGAGATCATCGTGGTTGCCGATGGCGAGAGCCTCGCGCAGATGGATACGACCGGGCTCAAGACCCTGGTTTTCGACACCGCGAATATCGCCCAGGCGCGCAATCACGGGATTGCGCTGGCCGGGGGCGAGATCTGTGCCTTCATTGATGATGATGCGGTGCCCGAGCCGCTTTGGCTGCGCCATCTGGTGGCCGCCTTCGAGGCAACGGCGGCCGATGGGGTGGTGGGCCATGTGCGGGGACGCAACGGGATCAGCTTTCAGTCCCGGGCGGCTTCGGTGGATCGTGACGGCATCACCTGGGCTGAGCCGGGGCGTGGGGATGCGCCCTTTGTGCCAGAGCTGGCCCCGGGCCGGGCCCTGAAACTGGTGGGCACCAACATGGCGCTGCGGCGCCCGGCGCTTGTTGCCCTTGGCGGCTTCGATCCGACCTTCCGCTACTATCTCGACGACACGGACCTGTCGCTGCGGCTGGCGCAATCCGGGCGGCGGGCGGCGGTCGCGCCCCTGGCGGAGGTGCATCACGGCTTTGCCCCCTCGCTGCGCCGCAGCGCCACCCGCACGCCGCTGGACCTGACCGATATCGGCCGCAGTACCGCGCTGTTCTTGCGGCGCCATGGGGGCGCCGATCCCAGCGGCCAGTGGGAGGCGCTTTACGACCGGGAACGGGCCCGGCTGCTGCGCCATATGGTGATCGGAAACCTGACGCCGGGGGATGTGGGGCGGCGGCTTGAGACTTTGGCACGGGGATGGCGCGAGGGCCTGGATGCGCCCTTGGGGGAGGGTGTCCGCGATCTGGCGCTTTCGGCGGATTTTTCCCCTGTTTTACCGATGATTACCGGTCAGAGGGTGATCAGGAGCCGCTTGTTTCGCAGGCGATCTGCCCTCAAAAAAGCCTCAGAGCTGTCGTCAAAGGGTCACCGAGTCACATTACTCAGTTTCTCGCTTACCCCGGTCAGGCATCATCTTTTGTTTACCAACAAAGGGGTCTGGTTTCAGAGAGGGGGCCAGTTTGGCCGGAGCGAGCGTGAAACGAAACGAATTAGGTGGTGCCGATTTGCCCAGCGCTGCGAGGAAGAGATCGCGCGCGTTGCAAAAGTTCGGGGAATCTAAGAGGATGTTGCGGGGCGGACAAATTGGACAGCGCCCTGGGTGTCCTTAAATTGTGAGGTGCTGCGTATGACGCGCAAAGTTACGAAAGCCATTTTTCCGGTTGCAGGTATGGGGACCCGCTTCCTGCCAGCCACAAAATCCGTACCGAAGGAAATCATGACCCTGGTGGACCGTCCGTTGATCCAATATGCGATCGACGAAGCGCGCGCGGCCGGGATCACCGACTTCATTTTTGTCACGTCGCGCGGGAAATCCGCCCTGGAAGATTATTTCGACCGGGCGCCGGAGCTGGAACATGCTCTTGAAGACAAGGGCAAAAAAGACCTGCTTGAGGTTCTTGCCACCACCAATATGGAATCCGGGCGCTCCGCCTATATCCGCCAGCACAGCCCCAAGGGCCTGGGTCATGCGGTCTGGTGCGCGCGCCGTCTGATCGGCGATGAACCCTTTGCGGTCATCCTGCCCGATGACGTGATCGCCGCCGACACGCCTTGTCTGCAGCAGATGGTCGAAGCCTATGAAGAGGTCGGTGGCTCGATGGTCGCGGCCATGCGCGTGCCCGAGGACAAGGCGTCGAGCTACGGCATTCTTGATCTGGAAAGCGAATCGGCCGGTGGTCTTTCGAAGGTCCGCGGCATGGTCGAGAAACCGCCCGCGGGCGAGGCACCGTCAAACCTTGCGGTGATCGGCCGCTATATCCTGACACCCGATGTGATGAAGCATCTGAACGGTGCTGCAGCGGGGGCCGGTGGTGAAATCCAGCTCACCGATGCCATTGCCCGCGAAATCACTGAAGGGCGCGGCGTTCACGGGTTCCAGTTCAAGGGCCAGCGCTTTGATTGCGGTTCCAAGGCCGGATTCCTGCAGGCCACGGTCAGCTTCGCGCTGGCACGGGACGATCTGCAGGAGGAATTCTATCGCTATCTCAACGAGATTGTCCCTCTGGCACATGCGGCCGAGTGAGGCTATGTCGGGGCTGAAATCACGGACGGGCTTGGACCTTGGCTACACCGGTTCTGGATCTCAGCAGAACATTTTCCCGTCTCGGTCGCGGTATCGCGACCGGGATTGATCGCGTAGAGCGCTTTTATCTCGACGAGATCATTCGCCGTAACGGCTGGGGTATCATCCGCACGCCGCGCGGCTTCCTGATGTTTGAACCCGACCGGCTGAAACGCCTGCCGGATTACCTCGATCGCACGGATCTCGACGGGGCCGACCAGGCCTCCACGATCCGTGCCATTGCCTCGGCGCGGATGTCGTCCCTGTCGATCCGCAAGATCATGTGGCGGATGCCCAACGGGCTGGCCTATCTCAATGTCGGGCATACCAATCTCAACCCGCAGACCATGCGCGCGATGATGGAGATGCCGGACCATTCCAAGACCGTGATGATCCATGACACGATCCCCATCGATTTTCCGGAATTCCAGACCGAGGCCTCGCGGGCGAAATTCGTCGAACGCCTGACCACGGTGATCAATTTTGCCCATCATATCATCGTGCCCTCGGACGAGGTGCGCGAGAATGTGGAAAAACGCATGATCGGCACCGGTCACCGGGTGCCCGTGCTGGTGTCGCCTCTCGGGGTCGATATCGGCCCGGTGCCGGTGGATCGCGTCGCCTCTCCGAAACCCTATTTCGTCATTCTCGGCACCATCGAGCCGCGCAAGAACCACGCGCTTCTTCTCGATATCTGGGACCGGATGCATGCCAAGATGGACGAGGCGCATATTCCCGAGCTGCGCATCATCGGTGACCGGGGCTGGCGCAACGAAGAGGTGTTCCGGCGGCTCGACACCTCGCCGATGATGGGGCGCACGATCTTCGAGATGGGCCCCTTGCCCGACAAGGAAATGAAGCGGCAACTGGCGGGCGCCACCGGACTTTTGTTCCCCAGCCATGTGGAGGGCTACGGCCTGCCGCCCCTGGAGGCGGCCACCTATGGGGTGCCATCGATCTGTGCCCCCCTGCGGCCGACCGAGATTCACCTAGGCGACATGGCCATTTACGCCGATACCAGCGACATGTATCAATGGTTCCAGGCCATACGCGAACTGGCCAGCGAAGACTTGGGCGCGCAATCCCGGCGACGGGCGGATCTGCAGGCCTTCCGCCTTCCGACCTGGGAGAAGCACTTCGATCGCGTCTTTGGAGTGATGTAATCGCAGGGCCTGATCGGCCCTTGGGATGGGCAGGACATTGGGCGCAATATCCGCACTGAAGCTTCGGGCCGAACGACGACGCTGGCAGATCCGCGCGATCCGCAGGCGCCGCGAACTGGTGGCTGTGGCCGACCGCACGGCGGCAATCCGGCCCGGCGATGTGCTGGCCTTTGTCACCTTGCGCAACGAGGCCTTCCGCCTGCCGTTCTTCCTGAAATACTACCGGGCGCTGGGGGTGAACCATTTCTTCGTGGTCGACAACGCCTCGGATGATGGCGGCCGGGATCTGCTGGAAGGGGAGAGCGATGTTTCGCTTTGGACCACCGAGGCCAGCTATCGGCGCAGCCGGTTCGGCATCGACTGGCTGAACTGGCTCAAGTTCCGCCATGGCCACGGCCACTGGACCCTGACCCTCGATGCCGATGAATTCCTGGTCTATCCGTTCTGCGACGCGCGTCCGTTGAGCGCGCTTTGCCACTGGCTGGATCAATCCGGGATCCGGTCGCTGGGCACGCTTCTGCTGGACATGTATCCCCACGGACCGCTCGATGGGGCCCATTGCCCGCCGGGGGAGAACCCGTTCAAGGTCGCGCCCTGGTTCGATCCGGGGAATTACATGGTGTCGCAGAATCCGAAATACGGAAATCTGTGGATCCAGGGCGGGCCCCGGGCGCGGATCTATTTCGCCGACACGCCGGAAAAGGCGCCCTCGCTCAACAAGATCCCGCTGGTCAAATGGGATCGCAAGTTCGTCTTCGTGAATTCGACCCATATCCTGCTGCCGCGCGGGCTCAATCTGGTGTTCGACGAGGGCGGCGGCGAAAAATTGTCGGGCGTGCTGCTGCATGCGAAATTCCTCGACAGTTTTCACGCCAAGGCCGCCGAAGAGATCGAACGGCGCGAGCATTTTGCCGGTGGTCGGGAATATCAGGCCTATCATGACGTGGCGAACGGGCCCCACGGGCTCTGGTGCGAATGGTCGGAGCGCTACATCAACTGGCGCCAGCTTGAATTGCTGGGCCTGATGTCGAAGGGCAATTGGGCATGAAGCCGGGTTTCGTGATGCTGGCCCATGAGGCGCTCGATTGTGCCGCCCAGGTGGCCATTCTGCTGTCCGAAGCCGGTTGCCCGGTCCATGTGCATGTGGATCGCCGCACCCGCAAGGCGGAGTTCGCAAGCTTTGCCAGATCCGTGCGCGACCTGCCTGGCGTCACCCTTGCGCCCCGGATCGCCTGCGACTGGGGCACCTGGTCCCTGGTGCAGGCCAGCCGCGACGGGGCCGAGGCGCTCTTGGCCGCCGATCCCGACCTGACCCATGTGGCGCTGATTTCGGGCTCCTGCCTGCCGATCAAGCCGATCGAGGAGTTCAAGGCCTTCCTCGCCGCCCATCCCGGCACCGATTTCATCGAAAGCGTCACCATCGGCGACGTGCCCTGGACCAAGGGCGGGCTGAGCGAGGAGCGTTTCACCCTGACCTTTCCCTTTGCCTGGAAACGCCGCAGGCGGCTGTTCGATCTCTGGGTCAGTCTGCAGCGTCGTTTCGGGCGCAGGCGCCGGTTGCCCGAGGGGCTGTCGCCCCATATGGGGTCGCAATGGTGGTGCCTCACCCGGGAGACCCTGGAAATCATCCTCGAGGCCCCCGACCGGGCGGCGCTGGATCGGTATTTCCGCCGGGTCTGGATCCCCGACGAAGGCTATTTCCAGTCTCTGGTGCGGCTCTATGACCGCAAGGTGGTCAGCCGCTCCCTGACCCTGTCGAAATTCGATTTTCTGGGCAAACCGCATATTTTCTACGACGATCACCTGTTGATGCTGCGCCAGAGCTCGGCCTTTTTCGCCCGCAAGATCTGGCCCGGCGCCCATCGGCTCTATCGCGCGTTCCTGCATCTCAAACCGCCCACCAATGTGGCGGAGACCGCGGCACTCATTCAGGTCGAACGCACCTTCAGCCAGGCGGTGATCCGGCGCACCCGGGGCCGTCCCGGGCTGATCATGGCCGGCCGCCATCCGCGCCCAGGGTTCGAGAACGGGCTGACCGCCGCGCCCTACTCGGTGTTTCACGGCTTTTCCGACGTGTTCCACGGGTTCGAAGGCTGGATTGCGCGCTGGACCGGGGCCCGGGTTCACGGCCATCTCTTCGGGCCGAACGGGGCGGAGTTTCATGGCGCGCACCGGGAATATGCCGGCGCGCTTTCCGCCCAGGCCGGTTTGCGCGACTATGATCCCGAGGCGTTTCTGCGCAATCTGATCTGGAACACCCGGGGCGAGCATCAATCCTTCCTTTTTGCCGCCCGGGATTCCCAGGGTGTGGTGCCGCTTCTGGCCCGCGACCGGAATGCCACGATCTTCGTGATCACCGGCGCCTGGGCGCTGCCGCTTTTGCGCGATGACCTGCCAATTGCCGAGGTGCGCCGGGAGGCGGCCCGCAATCAGAAGATCGAGGCGGCCTTTCTCGAACAGCTGCGCGAACGCCAGGCCCAGGCGCGGGTGCTGGTCTGGTCGCTGCTGGATTTTCTGGAACGGCCCGCAGAGCATCTTCAGGAGGTGATCGACACCCTGTCGCCCACCGAGCCGCATCTGGTCACCGAATTGCCTGCGGCAAAACCGATGGAGGGGCTGGGGGATTTCCTTCAGGCGCTCCGCAATGCCGGCATGAGCCCCCATCTGGCCGGTGAGGCCATCGACCCGCCGACCTGGCCCGGCCGTGGCAGCCGGGACGACAAGCACGATCAAAGGCAGTTTCTTTCATGACCCGTGAATTCGATTATTTCGTCGTCTTGGCCGGGATGCGCACCGGCTCCAACCTGCTGGAAGAGCAATTGTCGGCCATGCCCGGCATTCGTTCTCACGGGGAGCTGTTCAACCCGCATTTCTTCGGCAAACCCGATGTGAAAACCCTGTTCGGCCTTTCCATGGCGGCCCGGGACAGTGATCCGGCCCGGGTCATCACCGAGATGCGCCGCGAGAGCGACGCATTGCACGGGTTCCGGTTGTTCCGCGATCACAATCCGCGCGCCATCGATCAGGTGCTGGAGGATCCGCGCGCGGCCAAGGTGATCCTGACAAGGCGCCCGCTCGACAGCTATGTGTCGCTCAAGATCGCCCGCAAGACCGGCCAGTGGTGGCTGGGGGACATGACCTCGGCCCGGGCGGCCAAGGTGCCCTTCGATGCGGGCGAATACGGCGAATTCCTGACCGAGCTGACCGGGTTTCATCAGCATATCCGCACCGCGCTCCAGACCAGTGGTCAGACCGCCTTCGAGATCGCCTATGAGGATCTCTCCAATGGTGACGTTCTGGCCGGTCTCGGCCGGTTCCTCGGCGCCGGGGGGCCGCCCGACGGGCGCCGGGTGCGCGCCAAGGTGCAGAACCCGACACCGGTGCGGGCCCGGCTGACCAACCCGCAGGTGGCCGAGGAGGCGCTGCGCGCGCTTGCCGCCCCCGATCTGGGGCGCACGCAGATCTACGAGCCGTCGCGCGGGCCCGGCCTGCGGTTTTTCCGCGCCTGTGCCGGTGCGCCGATGCTCTACATGCCGATCCGGGGGGCCGGATACGACCCGATGCCGGGCTGGCTGGAGCGGCTCGACCCGGAGGATCAGGTGGAAACCGGCATGACCCAGAAGGATCTGCGGCGCTGGAAGCGCCAGCACGGCCGGCACCGGTCCTTCACTGTGCTGCGCCATCCGCTGCCCCGGGTCCATGACGCCTTCTGCCGCTTCGTTCTGCCCGATGATGAGGAGAATTACGCCGATCTGCGGTCCCTGTTGATCAAGCGCTACGACCTGCCCCTGCCCACGCCCTGGGAGCGGGAGAGCTGGGACATCGACCGGCACCGGGCTGCCTTTCTGGCCTTTCTGACCTTTCTCAAGGGCAATCTGGGGGGGCAGACTGCGCTTCGGGTCGACAACACCTGGGCGTCACAGACCGTATTGTTGCATGCGATCGGGGAATTTGCCCTGCCGGACCGGATTCTGCGCGAAGATCGGCTGGCAGAGGATCTGGGGCCGCTCTGTGCGGAGCTGGATCTGGCGGCGCCCGACCTGCCGGGCCGGTTCGATGTCACCGTGCCCTTCGCGCTTGCCGATGTGGTGGACGGTGCGATACAGAAAGCCGCCGCTGCGGCCTACCGGCGCGACTACGTGATGTTCGGTTTTGAGGATTGGCAGGCGGCGTAGGGGTTATGCCGCCTGGTCCCGGTGCTGATCGGCCAGCAGCGTGTGCACGGTCACCGCGTCGGAATTGGCGCGCAGCTTGGTGCAGAGATCGCCGTTGCGCATGGACCGTGAAACCACGGCAAGCGCCTTGAGATGCTCGACCCCGGCTTCTTCGGGGGCGAGCAGGGCAAAGATCAGATCCACCGGCTGTTTATCGACCGCTTCGAATTCCAGCGGTTTTTCGATCTGCATGAAGAGGCCGCAGACCTTGTCGAGGCCTGCGAGCCGTGCATGGGGCAGGGCGACGCCTTTGCCCACACCTGTGGGGCCAAGGCTTTCGCGTTCCTGGAGCGCGGAGGCCACATCGCCGGGCGCGAGCCCATAGGCGAGGGAGGCGAGATCGCCCAACTCGTGAAACAGACGCTTCTTGCTGCTGACGGTGGACACGCATTTGACCGCTTCCACCTTCAAAATCGTCGCTACATCCATCCCAAAAGAACCTCTTCGAAGACCCCGAACCGAACCTTACGCGGGATCGATCCAGCCGATGTTTCCGTCATCACGGCGATAGACGACATTCACGCCTTCGCCCTGTTTCTCATTTCGGAACACCAGCACCGAAGCCCCTGCCAGTTCCATCTGCATAACCGCTTCGCCCACGGAAAGCGAAGGAATCTTCGTTTCCATCTCGGCGATGATCATGGGTTGGAGACTTTCGGGTTCAGATTCGTCCGGCCCATCCGATGACGCGAGGATATAGGAGGCTCCGTTTGAAAGTTCAACCGGGCGTTCCCGTTGATGATCCTTGAGCCGCCGCTTGTAGCGCCGAAGCTGCTTGTCGATCTTGTCACAGCTTTTTTCAAAGGCCGCGTAGATTTCGTGATCATGGCCCTTGGCCTGGGCGGTCAGGCCCGAAGACATGTGAATCACGATCTCGCAGACAAATTCATGGCCGCTTTTCGAGAAGACGATATTCGCGTCGGTCGGGCGTCTCGCGTATTTCTCGATCACCTCGTCGACACAGGTTTTGACATGGGTCTGAAGGGATTCGCCGATGTCGATATGTTTGCCGGTGATCTGATACTGCATGAGGGTCTCCCATTAGGATGCAGACTGCCTTGTTTCCAAGGCAGATCTTCAAGAAACTTCCAAGATTTCGTGAGGCTGGGGCGGGCGCGTCGTCACAGGCCCTTGGCGGTCACGGAACATAAGACAGAGTGAACGTGTCATTGGCCCCATTTGGCGCCAAACCGGGGCCGGATGTCAATGCGACGTATGGGTCAAAGGCGGATAATCTCGGGCGGATTTGACGCAAACCTTTGTCAGGACATGCGGAATCCCTGGCCCAGATAGACGCTGCGCACTTTCTCGTCGCGCACCACCTCATCGGCGGTCCCGCTCATCAGCACGCCGCCGTCATGGAGGATATAGGCCCGGTCGACGATCTCGAGGGTCTCGCGCACATTGTGGTCGGTGATCAGCACGCCGATGCCCCGGTCCTTGAGGTCGATCACCAGATCGCGAATGTCACCCACCGCAATCGGGTCGACCCCCGGAAAGGGTTCGTCCAGCAGCAGATATTTCGGATTGGCCGCCAGCGAGCGGGCGATCTCGCAGCGCCGCCGCTCGCCGCCCGAGAGCGCCACGGAGGGGGTGCGGCGCAGATGGGCGATGGAGAATTCATTCAAAAGCTCTTCAAGTCGCTCCCGGCGCTTTGTTCTGTCTTTTTCAACAATTTCCAGGATCGCCAGGATATTATCTTCGACATTGAGGCCCTGAAAGATCGACCGTTCCTGCGGCAGGTAGCCGATTCCCAGTTTCGCCCGGCGGTACATGGGGAAGGTGGTCACATCCTGACCATCGATCATCACCTGGCCGCCATCGGGCATCACCAGCCCGGCGATGGAATAGAAACAGGTGGTCTTGCCGGAGCCGTTGGGGCCCAGGAGGGCCACCACCTCGCCACGCTTGAGCTCCATCGACACATCGCGGATCACCGGACGTTTGCGGTAGGATTTGCGCAGATTGCGCACGCTCAGCCCCTGGGGCGTCTCGGAGGCGATGGTGAGCCGGGTCATCAGTTGTTGCCCCCGGTGTTGAACACCGTGCGCACCCGGCCTTCCATCACCCCGTTGCCGCTTTCCAGGTCGATCGACAGAAGGTCGCCCGCAATCGCACTTGCACCCTGGGTCAGCAGAACATCGCCCGAAAGCCGCACCTTGCCGCTTTCGACCGTATATGTGGCTTCGCGGGCCTCCATGGCATCGCTGGCGGTGACCAGGGTGACCCCGCCCGAGGCGAGAAGCCGGGCAATGCCCGAAGGCGTGCCGTTCTCCTGGGCATATTCCACCGTGACCTTGGCGGCGCTCAGCCGCAGATCCCCCTGCACCACGAGCACATTGCCGTCAAAGACGGCGGAGCCATCGCCCTGATTGACCGACAGCTGATCGGCGGTGACCTCCACCGGCTGGGTTTTGTCGAACGCCCCGGTTCCGAGCGCAATCGCGGCGCCCTGCGCCAGCGCGATCTGGGCCGTCACGATCAGGATCAGGGGGAGAAAAATCCGGGAAATCAAAGTCCAGCCTCGTCTTGCGTCAGGGTTGATATAGCAAGCGCACGCCATTTTTGAAAACCAGAAGATGGGCTTCGGCGGATTTCGCCCGCGACAGTTCCATCGCGCCGGCATCGATCTGCCCCAGCGGTCCGGTCGCCCGCACCTCCGTGTCGGCCACGACGGAGGCGTCGATCATCGAGGTCACCAGCCGTTCGGTGGTCACCACATAGCCGGTGGTGCTTTCCAGCCGCGCGCCGCCTTCGAGCACCGCTTCCTGACGGGCCGAGGAGACCGAGCCCTGGGCGGCATCGATCACCACCAGGGTGCCGGAGGGCAGATCGAGCGTGGCGTGCATGTCTTCGGCGCTCAGGGTCTCGCGGTTGCCGTCGGGGCGCACCACATCGGCCACCAGAGTGATCGCCACGCCGCTTTCGGTCACCGTGCCGAAACTGGGCCGGGTCACGCCCTGTTCGGCCAGCACCCGGGCCACATCCACCTGCGCATAGGGAATCGCCGCCTCCGGGTCGAGGGTCTCGGCCACAAAGAACAGGGTCGACAGAATGCCAAGGGCCGCCAGCGGCAGCGCCACTTTCAGCCAGAGCACCAGGCGGGAATATCGATCAGCGACAGCCATGCCCCCCTATAGGGGAAAAATCTCAATGGGCGAAGATGTCGGTCTCGGGCCAACCGGCAAGATCCAGCCGGGCGCGGGTCGGCAGGAAGTCGAAGGCCGCCTGGGCGAGGTCCGTGCGCCCTTCCCGGGCCAGCCGCGCGTCGAGCTTCTCCTTCAGCGCATGGAGATAGAGCACGTCGGAGGCGGCGTAGTTCAGCTGCGCCTCGGTCAGCTCTGCCGCGCCCCAGTCGCTCATCTGCTGCATCTTCGAGATATCGACGCTCAGGAGTTCATCGAGCAGGTTCTTCAGCCCGTGGCGGTCGGTATAGGTGCGCACCAGTTTCGAGGCGATCTTGGTGCAATAGACCGGCGCGGCGAGGGCGCCGAACGCGTGATACATGGCGGCGATGTCGAACCGGCCAAAATGGAACAATTTCAGCACGTTGGCATCAGTCAGAAGGCGTTCGAGTTTGGGGGCGGAGCTTTGCCCTTTGGCGATCTGCACCAGATGGGCGTCGCCGTCACCGAAGGAAAGCTGCACCAGGCAGAGCCGGTCGCGATGGGGGTTCAGCCCCATGGTTTCGCAATCGATGGCCACGGCAGGGCCGAAGGCCAGATCGTCGGGCAGATCGCCGGTGTGAAGATGATTGGCCAAGGGAGCCTCCTGTCGCTGGCGTTGCGTCTTGATGCACAATCGCCCAGCCCCCTTCAAGGCGGCTTTGTGGGAAAAGCGGCGCCGTGACCTCAGGGTGCCGCACCGGCCCAGATGGCCCCGGGCACCAGCACCTCGCCGCGGGCGATCAGCCGCGCGGTGCGGGTGACCCCGGCGGAATGGAAGGCGAATGGCTCTGCAGCATAGTCCACAAGGACGTCCATCGCGCCCATCGGGTGTTCGATGCGGATGCGGGCCGGGGCCGGGGCGATCGGCCGGGTGATCCCATGGGCCACAGTGCCCGGGGCAAGCGCGGCGGCGGCCAGACATTGCGACCCGGTAACCGCCAGGGTCGGATGGGTTTTCCAGGGCATGAAATAGCGGGTGGCGAAATGACCCTCGGCGCGGGCCGGGGCGACAAGCCCGATCTTGGGCACCACTGATTGGCGGACATCGCCCAGCCCCATGCGCCGCCCCGCTTCCAGGCGGCGGGGCTCCATCGCGGCAAAGAGCGCGGCATTGGCGTCGAGGTCTTCGGCGCTTTCAAACCCGGTGATGCCGAAATCCTCGGCGCGGGCGATCATCATCGGCATGGCCACATCAACGCAGGAGACCTCGATCCCGTCGATCTCCTCGCAGGTCTGACCGGTGGGGAAAAGTGCGCCGGTGCGCGAGCCGACCACCTCCATGAAATTGAGCGCCACCGGGGCGGCGGTGCCCGGCACGCCATCCAGAGGTTCGTTGCCTTCATAACACACCTGGCCCCCCGGCGTCTGGACGATGGCCTCCACCAGAGCGCCGGTGTTGACCGCGCGGATGCGCACGGGCGTCTCGCCCGTTTCCGCCGTGACCAGTCCCATTTCGATGGCCGCAGGCCCGACGCCCACCAGAATATTTCCGCAGGTCGGGGTGAAATCGACCTGCTCTTCCTCCACCGCGACCTGGGCGAAGAAATAATCCACATCGGCGGCCGGATCCTCCGAGGGCGACAGGATCGCCACCTTGCTGGTGACCGCGTTGCCGCCGCCGATCCCGTCGATGTTGCGCGGATTGCCCGCGCCGATGGCGGCGATCAGCACCCGGGCGAGGTGATCGCGGTCGCGGGGCAGGTCGGCTGCGTTGAAATAGGGCCCCCGCGAGGTGCCCCCGCGCAGAAAGAGATAGGGGATCGGGTGCTGGGTCATGTGAAGAGCCATGGCAGATCAAGGAATTCTTGCAGAAGGCCGGGGGGGAAATCCCGGTTCAGGGTGGCGGCGAGAAACAGCATGAAGCCGATGCCGCCTGCGGTCAGAGCCAGGCTCAGCGCCCAGGAGGCACCGGCGCGCAGGCGAAAGAAGGTGACCATGAAAAGGGCGAGCGCGAGGATGAACCCCAGCAGCGAGGACAGAAGCAGCAGCGCGCCAAGCCAGCCCATGGTGGGCCAGAGGCCGAAGGGCGCTTCGGCATCCTCGCCGCCTGCCTCGCGGTCGGCAAAAACCGCATCGCCTTCAGGGGCGCGGATCATTCGGATCAGCAGGGCCAGCAGGGCGAGAATGCCCACGCTCGCCACGGTGAGCGGAAAGATCTTGTCGGACATCAGGTCGATGCGCGCGGCATTGACCCAGGCGGTGATCATATAGGCGAGCATGGCCAGCAGGAAGATCAGCGGCGCGCGTTTGGCGCCGGTCTCCACCGCGCCTTCGGAGAGGATCTGTTTCGACTGGCGGATGCCGACCACGACCGAAATCACCGTGATGATCAGGATCACGATGACGATGGGTGTGGCGATGTAATCCATCCCCTGTTCAAAGCCGCGCTTGAACCGGAAGGTGGCGATCTGCAGCGCATTGGCGGAGAAGATCTCCGCCTGGCTGGACAGGACGAAACCGATCAGGAAGGCCGGGCGCGACCAGTCGAAGCGGCGCAGGAAAATGCCCAGCACACCAATGGTGAAGAGCGCCACCAGATCGGCGAGCGATTGGCGCGACTGGAAAGCGGCGAAGGAGATCATCATGAAAAGGAAAGGTGCGAGCAGCGCAAAGCGGATCGTGGTCAGCCGGGCAATGCCGCCCGACAGCAGGATGCAAAGCCCGGCGCCCACCACATTGGCCAGCGCCAGCGACCAGACGATCGTGTAGGTCACATTGAGGTCGTTCTGGATCATCTGCGGCCCGGCGGTATAGCCCAGCAGCGCCAGCCCGCCGATGAAGACCGCCATCGAGCCCGAGCCGGGAATGCCGAAGATCAGCGTCGGCACCAGCCCGCCACCTTCCTTGGCATTGTTCGAGCTTTCCGGCCCGATCACGCCGCGGATCTCGCCTTTGCCGAAGTTGGATTTGTCCTTGGTGCTCTGGACCGTGTGCCCATAGGCGATCCAGTCCACCACCGAGCCGCCGAGGCCGGGAATGACACCGACGATCACGCCCAGGGTGGAACAGCGCAGGGACAGCCAG
Source organism: Silicimonas sp. (assembly GCA_025800205.1). Taxonomy (GTDB): domain Bacteria; phylum Pseudomonadota; class Alphaproteobacteria; order Rhodobacterales; family Rhodobacteraceae; genus CALKXV01. The sequence goes on from JAOXSD010000063.1 coordinate 19,574, forward strand.
ATATTGGCCCACCAGTCGCGGATCCCCTGACCCCAGCCCGCCCCAAGCTGGGCATCGCGGGCGATGGATTTGTCCTGGCGCAGAAGCGAGATGATCTCGGGCACCGCAAAGATGCCCAGACCCACGATCACCAGTTTGATCCCGTCGGTCAGATAGGGAATGTCATAGGTCGCCATCCGGAGGCTGCCGCCATTGGCGGCTTCGCCGATGGTGCCCACCAGCAGGCCGAGGCAGGCCGCCGCCACGCCCTTGAGCGGCAACCGGCCAGCGAGGATCGCCACCATGGCAAGGCCCAGGAGGGTGACCGCCAGCATCTCGGGCATGGCGAAGGCCAGAACCAGCGGCCGGGCGACAAGAATGAAAAAGGTCAGCACGACGGCCCCGAAGAGGCCGCCGAAGAGCGATGAGATGAAGGCAGCGGCGAGCGCGCGGGCGGCCTCGCCCTTGCGGGCCAGCGGGAAACCGTCAAGAACGGTGGCCTGCGAGGCCGAGGAACCCGGAATGCCCATCAGGACCGAGGCGAAGGTGTCCGAGGTGGGCACCACGGCGACGAGGCCGACCATCAGGGCAAGGCCCGAAACCGGATCCATGCCGAAGATGAAGGGCAGGACCAGCGACAGGCCCGCGATGCCGCCCAGGCCGGGAAAGACACCGACCGAGAGACCGAGCAGCACACCGATCACCAGGAACAGGATTTGTTGTGGTTGCAGGATAAGCGCAAAGGCTTCGCCAAGCGCCGGAAGCGCTGTTGCGATCAGGTCCATGGGTCTGTCCTCGGAAACGGGATCGGCCCCCCGCGCCAGAGGCGGGGGGCGGGGTGGCGCTTATTTCAGCGAAACGCCGTAGGCATCCTTGAGCCAGTCCACCACGAAAGCCTTGGCGGAAGGATCGACCTCGGTGCCCAGTTTCAGCGTGGCGGTTGCCATGTCGCCGGTCATCTGCGGATAGACCCCCAGACGCTTGGCCGAAATCTCGGCAAAGTCATCCCGTGCGATCACCGCGTTGAAGGCCTCGGTAAAGGTTTTCATCGCATCCGCATCGGCGCCCTTGGGCAGGAACACCATCTTCTGGGCCGGGAAACCGGCGATCATGAAGGCTTTCCAGGCCTCCCAGGCCTCGCCGCTGGTTTCGCAGGCCGGGGTGGCGTCGCAGACCTCCTTGAAGGAGGGCAGATCGGGAAAGGTCGGGTCACGGACCACATTGCCATCGGCATCCAGAGCACCCCAGGTCATCCAGAGCACCCCAGGTCATCCAGGGCACCGCGCTGCCGGCTTCGACCAGCGGGGTCACGTTCGACAGGAAGGCCGAGGAGGTCTGGTAGTCGATATTCGCCTCGCCGCGTTCGAACATCAGCCGACCATCGCCGCGTCCCTTGATGCCGAAGACCGGTTCCACATTCATCCCGAGCATCTTCCACGCGAGAAGCGGCACCAGATCCAGCCGGGTCGCCCCCTGGCTGCCCCAGATGAAATCCTCGCCGGCCAGACCGCTGGCATCGAGCCCGTCGAGCTTGGCGGCTTCCGCGGGCGGCAGATAGGCCACGCCGCCGGTGCCGGAGGCCAGAACCACGTTCCAGTCGCCGTAATCGTATTTCACCCGGGGGTCGCCCAGCAGGAAGGGGAATTGGGTCGAACCGGAAGAACCGAAGATCAGCGTGCCCTCGCTGTCGGCATAATCCTGGCTCTGGAACCAGTTGGCACCCTTGGTGGAACCCGCGCCGGGCATGTATTTCACCACCACCGTGGGCTGGCCGGGCAGCGCTTCGGACAGAAGCGGCGCGTAGAAATTCGCCCATTTGGCCGAGCCGCCCGATTCCGAGAAGGGGATCACCCATTCCACGGTCTTGCCGGTGAGATCGATCCCTTGGCCGCCTGCGATCGCGGCGGTGGATGCCATGGTTAATGAGGCCGCGAGGGCCAGTGTTTTCGTCGTCATGTTTCCTCCCTTGACGGTGTGCCCGTCTGTCTCAACGCATTTGTCACGCTTGATGCGGCAAGGTTAACTTGCGAAGCTTGCGTGAACCTGACGTGGGGGGAAGGGATGCGGGTCGCCATCATCGAGGACAATGAAAGCGTGGCCAAGGGCATCGCCTACCGGATGCAGGACCGGGGCCATGCGGCCGATATCATCTCCGACGGGCGCGATGCGGAGCTGTTCTTGCGCGGTGATGACAATGACGTGGTGATCCTCGACATCAACCTGCCGGGCTGTGACGGGATCACGCTGTTGAAGGCGATGCGCGCGCGGGGACGTGCGGCCGGTGCTGCTGCTGACCGCGCGGGCCGAAACCGATGAGAGAGTGCGCGGGCTTGATGCCGGTGCCGACGATTATCTGGTCAAACCCTTCGACATGGACGAGCTGGAGGCGCGGCTGCGCGCGCTGGCCTGCCGGGCCGCCAGCGCGCCGGTTTCGG
>JAOXSD010000106.1 GCA_025800205.1 Silicimonas sp.
CGCCTATGTGTATGGCTGGGGCGCCCCCGGCCAGGAACGCCTGATCGTGGTCGATCTTGGCGTGACCTTTCCCGATATGGACGGCTCGCCCGGGGTCGATCTGATCTTTGCCGATGTGGCCTGGCTGGAAGAAAACGCCGAGAGGATCGAGGCGATCTTCATCACCCATGCCCACGAAGACCACGTAGGCGCGGTCGGCCATCTCTGGTCCCGCCTGCGCGCGCCGGTCTTCACCCGCGCCTTTACCGGCCACCACGCGCGCCGCAAGATGGAAGAGCAGGGCAACGACCCCGAAAACGTCACCATCGTCGCCCCATGGCCCGAGATCACCAAGGCCGGGCCGTTTTCCGTGGGCTTCGCGCCGATCAGCCATTCGGTGCCCGAAAGCTCGGCGCTGATCATCGACAGCCCGGGCGGTCGCATCGTCCATACGGGCGATTTCAAGACCGACCCGACGCCCCTTGTCGGCGAACCTTTCGATGAGACCTTCTGGCGCGAAATCGGCGACGGCGGTGTCGACATCCTGACCTGCGATTCCACCAACGTCTTTTCGCCCGACCCGGGCCGGTCCGAAGCCACCCTCGGCCCCGCGATCACCAAGCTGGTGCAGAACGCGCCGGGCATGGTGGTCGCCACCACCTTTGCGTCCAATGTCGCACGGGTGAAGACCCTGGCCGAAGCCGGTGTGGCCGCCGGCCGCTCGGTCTGCCTTCTGGGCCGTGCCATGCGCCGCATGGTCGAAGCTTCGGTGCTCACCGGTGTGCTGGAGGAATTCCCCAAGACCATCTCACCCGAAGACGCCTCGGAAATTCCCCGTGAAAACGTCATGCTGCTGGTCACCGGCTCGCAGGGCGAACGGCGCGCGGCCTCGGCGGCCCTCGCACGCGGTCGCTATATGGGGCTGGAACTCAGCGACGGCGATACGTTCCTCTTTTCCTCGAAGACCATCCCCGGCAACGAAAAGGGCGTGATCCACATCATGAACGCGCTGGCCGAAAAGGGCGTCGAGGTGGTGGATGACAGCTCCGGTCTCTACCATGTTTCGGGCCATGCCAACCGTCCCGATCTGGACAAGATGCACGAGTTGATCCGGCCAAAGATCGTGGTGCCGATGCATGGCGAATTCCGCCACCTGCGCGAACATTCGCGGCTGGCGCAATCGAACGGGGCCGCCTCGGTCATCGCGCCCAACGGCACCATGGTCGATCTGACCGGCGATTTCCCCAAGGTGGTGGATTACATCGAAACCGGTCGCACCTATCTTGACGGCAAGGTGCAGATTGGCGCACTGGACGGGATCGTCCGCGACCGGCTGCGCATGGGGATGAACGGCCATGTGCTGGTGACGCTGATCCTTGAAGAAAACGACCCGCTGGGTGAGCCCTGGGTCGAGGTGAAGGGGCTGGCCGAGCAGGGCCGGTCGAAAGCGCCGCTGGTCGATGTGCTGGAAGAAGACCTGAGCCAGTTGATTGGCCGGGCCAAGCACAAGACGCTGGCGGATGACGACAAGCTGGAAGAAGAACTGCGCCGTGCGGTGCGCAAATCCTGCGATGACGAGATCGGCAAAAAGCCCGAAGTCACCGTGGTGATCAGCCGGTTGACCTGATGCTGCCCATCGTCTTCGACCTCGACGGTACGCTGATCGACAGCCTGCCAAACATCACCGACGCCGTGAACCTGCTTTTGGGCGAGATGTCCCGTGACCCGCTGCCTGCGACCCAGGTGGCGGGGTTTGTGGGCCTTGGCGAACAGGTGCTGATGGATCGGCTGATTGCGGCGACGGGGATGGAGAATGAAGATCGCGCAGATCTGATGGCGCGCTTTCTCCATCACTATGAGATCACCAGCCGCGACACCCGGCTGATCGACGGGGTGGAACCGGTGCTGCAGGCGCTCAAAGGGGCAGGGGCCGCCTTGGGTCTTTGCACCAACAAACCCCGCGTGGCGCTTGAGCCGGTGCTGGAGCACAGCCCGCTCGGCACGCTCCTTGATGCGGTGGTTGCTGGCGACGACGTGCCCCGACGCAAACCCGACCCGGCGCCACTGCTGATGGTGATGGAAAAGCTCGGCGCGAACCGCTGCCTCTATGTGGGCGACGCGATCCACGACGCGCAGACGGCACAGAACGCAGGCATGCCCTTCGCGCTCTACACCGAAGGGATCCGCGACGACACGCCGATCACTGCTGATGTGGAATTTTCTGATTTCGCGGAATTGCCCGCGATCTGGCGGAGTTTTTAACCCGCCTTCCGCTCTTCAAAGCTCATGGCAATGAAGCTCGGCATGTGATCGCCCATGCCGACCACTTTCGGCCCGCTGTCGCGATCCCGACGCCCGCGACCACCCCGGCTGCGCTTGGGGCGCTCTTCCTCGGTCGCCTCGGCCTGAACCGGCGCTTCCACCTGATCCTCGGATTTCCGCGAGCGCGTGCGACGCGTGCGCTTGGGCTTCTCCTCGGACACCTCCGAAACCTCTTCCTCGCGACCCGCAAGCGGGTTTTCGGTGCGCGGGATTTCCTTGGCGATCAGCTTTTCGATCGCATCGAGGTTCTTGCCGTCAATCGGCGCCGAAATCATCACCGCCTTGCCTTCGCGGCCCGCACGACCCGTGCGGCCGATCCGGTGCACGTAATCCTCGGAATGGCTCGGCACATCATAGTTGAACACATGGCTCACGCTCGGCACATCAAGACCACGGGCGGCCACATCAGAGGCCACGAGGAAGCGCAATTCGCCCTCGCGGAACGCATCCAGCGTCCGGGTGCGCTGTGATTGGTCCAGATCCCCATGGATCGGGGCCGCATCATAACCATGCCGTTTCAAGGACTTGGCAACAATGTCCACATCGGTCTTGCGGTTGCAGAAGACAATCGCGTTGGAACAGGCGTCACCCTCGCGGTCGATCACCGCGCGCAGCACATCGCGCTTGTCCTTCGCCACCCGGTCCCGGCGCGAGCCTTTGACCAGGATCACCTCCTGGGCGATGGTCTCCGACGCGGTGGCCTGACGGGCCACTTCGACGCGGGCCGGGTTCGACAGGAACGTGTTGGTGATCCGCTCGATCTCGGGCGCCATGGTGGCCGAGAAAAAGAGCGTCTGGCGGGTAAACGGCGTCAGCGAGAAGATGCGTTCGATATCGGGGATGAACCCCATGTCGAGCATCCGGTCGGCCTCATCCACCACCATCACTTCGATGCCGGTCAACAGAAGTTTGCCGCGCTCGAAATGATCCAGCAGACGACCGGGCGTCGCGATCAGCACATCGACGCCCTTGTCGATCAGAATGTCCTGTTCCTTGAACGAGACACCGCCGATCAAGAGCGCCTTCGACAGCCGCACGTTCTGGGCATAGGTGTCGAAGTTTTCGGCGACCTGAGCGGCCAGTTCCCGGGTCGGGCACAGAACCAGCGACCGGGGCATCCGCGCCCGCGCACGGCCGCGCGCCAGCATGTGGATCATCGGCAGGGTGAAGGACGCGGTTTTGCCGGTGCCGGTCTGGGCGATCCCCAACACATCCTTGCCTTCCAGCGCGGCCGGAATGGCGCCGGCCTGGATCGGGGTGGGGGTTTCATAGCCAGCGGCTTCTACGGCTTTCAGGACTTTCGGCGACAGGGCCAGATCGGAGAACTTCGTCATATTGATCCATGTATTACGGACCAATCTTCGGCCCGTCGGCAAAGCGGCACGGGTCCGGATGACCACAGGCTTATCCACAAGCCGCCGCAACTTCGAAAACGCTTAGTGGATTGGGCGCGCAGGGTCAATGGTTGCGGCGAATTGGCTGACACTAGGGGATTTTTCGCCGATTTCCGCGCCGTTTTCTGCCGTCGCGCCGAGAAGATTTGAAGAATTACGACAATTGGAGCTTTAACCTGTGCACAGATGTTCAAGTCGGTCCGTTTCGCCTGGCACTTTGCGCCAATGCCTCCCGGAACAACCGCGCCGGAGCCTGCACGTCATATTGGCCGCGCTTGCCGTAAATGCGAAATTGAATTCCGGTATCGGCGAATGTGCGAAACAGCGATGGGGTCAGCGGAATCACCCCGATTTCCGCCCGCAATGTCCCGATGCGGTGGCGGTCGAGCTTTCTGTAGGGAAGCGCCTTTCCAAAGGATTTCAACGCCGTGATCTTCGGATAATTCAGATCCCGCCGGGCCACGATCACCCCGAGCCCATGGGCGGTGCCCTTGGCCGAGCGGGTCACGATGGCCCGCAGGGTCACCTGGGCATTGGGCGCGCGCCCTGCGATCAGAGAGGCGGAACTGCCGGTCAGAACCTCGGAATGGGGATCCCAGACCCGGGACGGGGCGAGTGTCGAACACCCTGCCAGAAGGCATAGAAGGATCAGGATCCGCGCCATGGGGCAGGCCTAGCGCATTAACCCTAATGTCCGGTAAAGCGGGCGCCGTTTCGGCGGCGCCCGCCCGGGGCGTTAGCCCTTGCGACGCAGTGCGCCAAGCCCGGCCACACCGGCGAGCAGCATCCAGCCCGCAGCAGGCAGCGGCACCGGCGACGGGTCGGTCGGGGTCGGGTCGTCGGTCGGCAAGGTCACCGCGGCCCCACGGAAGGCCGCATCATTGAGCCCGAGGATGCCGGGGATGATCGAGCCGCGCTCGACCTGGATCCAGCCGTAGTAGCTGTAAACCGTTTCTTCCAGACCACAGCCGAAATCGGTGTCGAGCTCCTCGCAGGGCGCGTCGATCACGGATCCACGGACGGCAAATTCTTCTTCGAAATAGCGGCCGACCGAGACGAAATCGACGACAAAGCCGAAGATCCCGCTGTCGCCCACATTGGCAAGGGGGCCGGTGCTGCCGTCGTAAAGCTGCGCCGAACCCGGCAGGAAGGAGACGTCATCGGTGCGTTCGACCACGTCACCGTCCTGATACATAATCAGATTTCCGCTCGCATCATGGGCAAAGCCGCCGCGCTGCTGGATCATGGTCGGGCCATCGGAGATCAGCTCAAAATCGACGCTGAGCGAACCGCTGGAACCGGAGGCGGTGAGGTTGATGTCGCCTGCTCCGTCGGGGGCCGAATAATCGGGGCCCGCGCCCAGGATGTCGATCGACAATGTGCCGGCTTCGAACCGCTGGCCGAAGCCGGTGTAATCATCGATGGTGAACGTGTCAGCCTGCGCCGCCGCGGCGGACAGGGCCAGAGCGCTGGCAGTGACGATTGGCTTAAAATACATGGATAAACTTCCCCAGTTACTTGCAGCTTTACTTTAGGGAAGTGCGGCGCCCTGTCCATTGTTAATCAAATGCTCAATTGAGAAATCTGGCGAAATTCCGGCCGATTGTTGTTGCTTTGGCGCCAGTCCTTCGAATTTTCCGGATATTGTCCAAATGTGACTGCCTGATCCCATCGCGCCTTCGAAAAATGCGAAACAGCCGCCCTGAAGGTGAGCGGTTGTTTCGAGGGATTCAACCCTTGCGTCGACCGAGGGCGGCAAACCCGCCCAACCCGGCCAGCAGCATCCAGCCGGCCGCCGGCAGCGGCACTTGCGACGGGCTGGCGGGTGTCGTCCGGGTCACCACTGCGGCCCTGCCGGGATCGGGGTTCACCCCGATCAGCCGCGGAATGATCGAGCCGTGTTCGATCTCGATCCAGCCGAAATAGTTCTGCACCACCCGTTCGCCCGGAGCAGGCGTCTCGATCTCTTGCTCCGGACCGCCGGGGCCGCAGATGTCATCCTCGCATTCGATCGGCAGCGGGATCCCGACAATTTCCAGCACGAAGCCGAAAATGCCCCGATCACCTTGCCGCGGCAGCGGACCGTCGCCCGGCGCCTCGGAATCGTAGAGCGTGACCGCGCCGGTCGACACCTGGCTGCCGTCGACGTGCTGGACCGTGTTCCCGAGCGCGTAATTGATCAGAGCGCCGGAGCCATCGAGCAGAAAGCCGCCGCGATAGGTCAGGCGGTCGTGGAAGTCATCGCCGCCCAGTTCCCTGCCTTCGATGCTGATCTCGCCATAGCCCACGGTGGCGCCGGTGGGGTCTTCGCGCGCGTTCAGCAGAATGCCGTGGGGGCCGGATATATCAAAGAGGTCATTCACTGCCGCAAATGGATTGAGGTAGCGGCGCCCATCGCTGAGCCTTTCGTCAAAACCGGCGTAGTTCTGAAAGACAATCGTGTCCGCCTGGGCCGCCAAAGTCGAAAGCGCCAGCGCTGCCGCGCAGAGAAGGGAGTGTAATTTCATGGAGTTGCGTCCTCGCTGCAAGTTATCGCGACCCCAGCGAACTCTTGAGGAAACCCTAAAGGCTGGGCGGGATCCGTCCAGAGAAAAGTGGCAACTTCAGGGCGAATTCGGGCGAAAAAGTGACCGGTTGTTTCTTTATTGCGAACAGCAGGTAAGTGCCGCCGGGATTGTCTCCAGCGGAACCGGTTTCACTCAGAGGGTGTCGGCTTGCGCCGGGGCTCAGACCTGCATTTCCTTGGTTGCCGACAGGGTCAGATCGGGGTAGTCCCGCTCCACCCGGTCGATGTCCCACTGCAGGCGCGTCAGGAACACCACGTCGCCGTCATTGTCATGGGCGATATGTCCCTTGTTGGCATTCGCCAGCTTCTCGACCGCGTCTTTCGGCCCATGAACCCAGCGGGCCGAGGTGAATTGCGACGGCTCGAACCGCACCGGCAAGTCGTATTCCAGTTCGATCCGGCTGGCCAGCACTTCGAATTGCAACTGGCCGACGACGCCGACGACAAAGCCCGACCCGATGGCGGGTTTGAACACCTTGGCCGCCCCTTCCTCGGCAAATTGCATCAGCGCCTTGTCCAGATGTTTGGCCTTCATCGGATCGCCCGGGCGCACGCCCTGCAACAATTCCGGCGCAAAGGAGGGAATGCCGGTGACGCGCAGCGCCTCGCCTTCGGTCAACGTGTCGCCGATCCGCAACTGCCCGTGGTTCGGAATGCCGATGATGTCACCGGCCCAGGCCTCTTCCGCCAGTTCCCGGTCCGAGGCGAGGAACAGCACCGGGTTGGAAATCGCCATCGGCTTCTTCGTCCGCACATGGTGCAGCTTCATGCCCCGGTTGAAATGCCCCGAGGCCAGCCGGACAAAAGCCACCCGGTCCCGGTGTTTCGGATCCATGTTCGCCTGCACCTTGAAGACGAAGCCGGCGACCTTCTTTTCATCCGGGCTCACCTGACGCGGTTCCGCCGATTGCGGCTGGGGCAGGGGGCCGAAATCGCCGATCCCGTCCATCAACTCCTTGACGCCAAAGGAATTGATCGCAGAGCCGAACCAAATGGGCGTCAACGTGCCATCGAGAAACGCCTGCCGGTCGAAGGCGGGCAAGAGTTCGCGCGCCATCTCCACCTCTTCGCGGAACTGTGACAACAGCGGTTCGGGCACATGGTCGGCCAGTTTCGGGTCATCCAACCCGTCGATCTGCACGCTTTCCGCCACCTTGTTGCGGTCGGCCCGTTCCATCAGCTCAAGCCGGTCGTTCAGCATGTCATAGGAGCCGAGGAAATCGCGCCCCATGCCAATGGGCCAGGAGGCGGGCGTGACATCGATCGCCAGATTTTCCTGGATCTCGTCGATGATCTCGAACACATCGCGGCTTTCCCGGTCCATCTTGTTACAGAAGGTCAGGATCGGCAGGTCGCGCAAGCGGCAGACCTCGAAGAGCTTCTGGGTCTGGCTTTCCACCCCCTTGGCGCCATCGATCACCATCACGGCGGCATCGACGGCGGTGAGCGTGCGATAGGTGTCCTCGGAAAAATCCGAGTGACCGGGCGTGTCCACCAGATTGAACCGGTATTCGCGGAAATCGAAGGACATGGCCGAGGCCGAAACCGAAATGCCCCGGTCCTTTTCCATCGCCATGAAATCCGACCGGGTGCGCCGCGCCTCGCCCTTGGCGCGCACCTGACCCGCCATCTGGATCGCGCCGCCGAAGAGCAGAAACTTCTCGGTCAGCGTCGTCTTGCCCGCATCGGGATGCGAGATGATGGCAAAGGTGCGCCGCCGCGCGATCTCGGGCGGCAGGTCGGGGGTGTTTGAGGTGCGGTCCAACATGGGCGCTGTTTAGCCGCCCTTGGAGGGCTGCGCAAACCGGGAGTTGACTTGGGGCCGCAGGGCGCGCATGGTCGGAACATATCAAGAACATGTGTGGGGGAGATATCCATGACCACCCTGGAAATAGCCCAGGCGCTTTATGCCCATTGCGAGAACCACACCGAGGCGCAGGGATTGCAGGATCTCTATGCCGAGGACGCGGTTTCCGTCGAACCCATGGCGCCCGAGGGTCAGAGCCCGGTCACCGAGGGGCGTGCCGCCATTCAGGGCAAACATGATTGGTGGGCGGAGAATTTCGAGGTCCATGATGTGGCCATGGAGGGCCCGTACGTGAATGGCGACCGCTTTGCCATCACTTTTGAAATCGATTGCACCGAGAAGGCCAGCGGCAACCGCTGGAAGGCCAAGGAGGTGGGGCTCTACGAGATCGACGGCGGCAAGATCGTGCGCGAGAGTTTCTTCATGGCGCCGATGTAGGGCGCTGTGTCTTCAGAAAACACAGGCTGAAACCCTTCAGAAGGGTTTCCCGCAGACCGTTTAGAAGGGTCTGCCTCCCGTTTCCGCTGGTCCGGGCGCGATCTCCGGTGTAGCCCTTTGGGAGGACAAAGGGAGGACCACCATGGATCTGGGCATCACGGGCAAACGCGCATTGGTCTGCGCGGGCTCCAAGGGGTTGGGAAAGGGTTGTGCGGAGGCGCTGGCGGCAGCAGGTGTCGATCTGGTGCTGAATGCGCGCGGCGCCGAGGCGCTCGAAGCCACAGCCGAGGCGATCCGGACCGCCCATGGGGTCAGTGTCACCACAATGGCGGCGGATATCACCAGCGAGGCCGGGCGCGCCAAGGTGCTCGAGGCCGCAGGCGAGATCGACATTCTGGTGAACAATGCAGGCGGCCCGCCGCCGGGCATGTGGCACGATTGGGAGCGCGATGATTTCATCGCCGCACTCGATGCGAACATGCTGACGCCGATCGCCCTGATCAAGGCGCTGGTGCCCGCCATGATGGAGCGCGGCTGGGGCCGGGTGATCAACATCACCTCGCAATCGGTGAAGGCGCCGATCCCGGTGCTGGGCCTGTCCAATTCGGCCCGCGCGGGGCTGACCGGCTATGTGGCCGGCACCTCGCGTCAGGTCGCGGAAAAAGGGGTGACGATCAACAACCTTTTGCCGGGCATCCATGCCACCGACCGGGCCGACGCGCTTGATGGCGGCGTGGCCAGGGCCGAGGGCATCTCCATCGAGGAGGCCCGCGCCAAACGTGCCGCCACCATCCCTGCGCGGCGCTATGGCACGGCGGAGGAATTCGGCGCCACCTGCGCGTTTCTGGCCTCGCAGCACGCGGGTTTCATTGTCGGTCAGAACATCCTTCTGGATGGCGGCGCCACCAATATGACCATCTGATCGCATGGACTTGCCGGTTCCGGGCGTGCTTGCTATGCCGCCCGGGTGAACCCGAGTTCTTTGCTCGGTCATTTCCGCGAGGCACTGGTGGACGACACAAAAGGACTGAAAGTCGAAGGACTTACGCGCCGTTTTGACGGGCGCGAGGTGGTGCGCGACGTCTCCTTCACCGTGGCGCCGGGGCAGGTGACCTGCCTTCTGGGCCCGTCGGGCTGCGGCAAATCCACCACCTTGCGGATGATCGCGGGCGTCGATCGGCCCGATGCCGGGCGCGTGCTCGTCGATGGTCAGTTGATCTGCGGCGACGGTGTGCATCAGCCGCCCGAAGCGCGCCGGATCGGGCTGATGTTCCAGGATTTCGCGCTTTTTCCCCATATGAATGTCCTGGCCAATGTGACCTTCGGGCTCACCGGCCCGGCCGAGGCGCAGAAGGCGCGGGCGGCGGATCTGCTGGCGCGGGTGCATCTGGAACACCGCGCCCGGGCCATGCCCCATGAGCTTTCGGGCGGGGAGCAGCAGCGGGTGGCCCTGGCGCGCGCTTTGGCGGCCCAACCGCGGATCTTCCTGATGGATGAGCCGTTTTCCGGTCTCGATGACCGGTTGCGCGACGAGGTGCGCGACCGCACGCTGGAGATCCTGCGCGAGGAAAAGGCGGCGGTGGTGCTGGTCACCCATGACCCCGATGAGGCGATGCGCATGGCCGATGAAATCGCGCTGATGCGGGCCGGGGCGGTGGTCCAGCGTGGCGCGCCCTACAATATCTACAATGCGCCCGTCGACCGGGAAGCGGCGGGGTTCTTCAGTGATATCAACGTGATCCGGGGCAGGGTGCAGGGCGCGCTGACGACAACCCCGTTCGGCGAATTCCTCGCCCCCGGGGTGCCGGACAATTCGGAGGTCGACATCGTGATCCGGCCCCAGCATCTGCGGATCGATTTCGACCGCAACGGATCCGGGCCCCTGCCGACCGCCGAAGACGGCATCCCGGCGCGCGGCGTGGTGCTGCGCGCACGCTACATGGGGCGTGAAAGCCTGGTGGAATTCCGCATGGATCATGGCGGCGAGGTGCTGAAGGCCGCCGTGCCGTCGGTCTTCCTGCCCAAACCGGGCACCCCGTTCTGGCTGATGCTGCGGCGGCGGCAATGTTTCGTCTTTCCGGTGAAAAATCCGCCCGCCGCCTGAGGTCGTGGCACCTGCACTCACCTAAGGCAGTGATCCAAAAGGAAAGGGCCCCGAAACCCGGGGCCCGTCTGTGGCACTGCGCCTTTTGGTCAGGCGCGCAATTTGGACCGAAAACCGGTGCCGGTCTCTGACCGCGCTTCAGCCCGCCGCAAGCTGGTTGTGCTTGCGCGCCATGAATTCCTTCGCGGTTTCCACCGCCACGGCCGCGTCGCGGCAATAGGCGTCGGCGCCGATGGCCTTGCCGAATTCCTCGTTCAGGGGCGCGCCGCCCACCAGCACCACGTAATCGTCACGGATGCCCTGTTCGACCATCGTGTCGATCACGACCTTCATATAGGGCATGGTGGTGGTCAGCAGGGCGGACATGCCGAGGATGTCGGGCTCTTCGCTTTCCAGCGCCGACAGGTAATCCTCGACCGGGTTGTTGATGCCGATATCGACCACTTCGAAACCCGCGCCTTCCATCATCATCGCCACCAGGTTCTTGCCGATGTCGTGAATGTCGCCCTTCACCGTGCCGATCACCATCTTGCCCATGCGGGGCGCGCCAGTTTCCGCCAAAAGCGGCTTGAGGATGGACATGCCGGCCTTCATCGCATTGGCGGCCAGAAGCACTTCGGGCACAAAGAGGATGCCGTCGCGGAAATCATGGCCGACGATGGTCATGCCGCCCACCAGCGCCTCGGTCAGCACTTCATAGGGCTGCCAGCCCCGCTCCAGCAGGATGTTGGTGCCTTCCTCGATTTCCTCTTTCAGGCCATCATAAAGGTCATCATGCATCTGCAGCTTCAGTTCTTCGTCGCTGAGTTCGCTGAGGATGATGTCGTCGTCTTCGTCCGCCATGATGGGATCCCTAGAAAAGTGAAACGCGGGTTTTCTCCGATGTAGAAGAAAACCCGCGCCATTTGAACGCCAAATTGCGACTTAAAGATTTACGTCAGCGACTTACGCTTACGTGCAAGGGCGCCAAACCCGACCAGTCCGGTCAGCAGAAGCGCGCCGCCTGCGGGTAGCGGCACCGGCTGGAGCACCTGTTCGCGGAAGGCATCGGCCAGAATGGCGTGGCTCCACTCGGTCGGGTGGATGTCGTCATAGACCGGATAGAGTTCCGGATTGGCCGCGCAGGCAAAGATCGCATCAAGACACCGGGTCTGCCGGGTGGCGGCCGGGATTGTCGCGAAAGTCTCTTTCAGCAGCGCGTCGAAGTCGAAGAAGGTGACATCGGCCGTCGGCAGACCGTTGAGACCGGTCGCAGTGTCCTCGATCACCTGGTTCAGAAAACCGGCGGCAAAGCTGGCGCCCGCCGCCCCCAAGGGGTCATCCTTGAACTCCGGCAGGACGCCGAAATCCGGCAGGCCAAAGACCACCACGTCGGAAATCCCCGCGGAAACAATCTCTTGCACACCCTGGCTGATCGTCGCGCTGATGTTGAGCGCAAGGCTTTTGACATCTCCGGGTGTTGCCCCCGCAGGAAGCTCGCGGAAATCATTGCCACCGGCCCAGACCACGGCAAGCGGATTGCCCACGAGGCTGGTCACCGAAGAGGTGAACTGGCCGATCTGGGTCAGCAGATCCGGCGTCGCATCGCCGTTTTCCACGGCCAGTGCACCGCCCCAGGCGTAATTGGTGCCGCCAGCCAGGCTGGGCACCAGACCCAGCTGTGTCGTCCAGACATCCCCATTGGTGAACTGCCCCTTGGGGTAGACAAAGCTCGGAAATCTTGACCCCAGAGCCGCGGCGACATTGCCGCCGTCGCTGAGACTGTCGCCAAAGACATAGATGTCGTCATAGGGTCCGAACGTGCCCGCCGAAGCCGGCAAGGCCAAAGCGGCCGCCAGCGCGCAAAGTGTTTGTCGCATCATCGAAAAATCCCTCCCACCGATACGTGAATTCACTATGGCCCATCCTCGCCGCCGGGCAAGGGTGACCCTGGGAGAGCTGGAGGCGATGGCTTGCGTTTGTTCTTCTTATGTTCTATTTTTACCCCATGTCGTTAAGAAACAAATTGTTTCAGGCAACCCCCCGGGGGCGGGCGGCCCGTTCCAATGCGCCGGGCCGGTTCGAAGCCCATGGCCGCGAGGCGGTGGATGACGGCTGGGAGATCGAGGAGGATCTGCCGCCCCTGCGCACCGAGGTCCGGATCGAGCGCCCGCGCTCGGTGATCACCCGCAACGCCTCACCCGATCTGCCCTTCGACCGGTCGATCAACCCCTATCGCGGCTGTGAACACGGCTGCATCTATTGCTATGCCCGCCCCAGCCATGCCTATCTGGGCCTGTCGCCCGGCCTCGATTTCGAGACCCGGCTGATCGCGCGGCCCGAGGCACCCGAGGTGCTGGAACGCGAATTGCGCGCGGCGCGCTACAAGGTGGCGCCGATTGCCATCGGCACCAACACCGACCCCTATCAACCGATTGAGAGGGAACAGAAGATCATGCGCCGCCTGTTGGAGGTGCTGCGCGCCCATCGGCACCCGGTCTGCGTGGTCACCAAGGGCACGTTGATCGAGCGGGATGCGGATCTGCTGGGCGAGATGGGGCGCATGGGGCTGGCGCGGGTCGGTATTAGCGTCACCACGCTTGACCGCCAGGTGGCCCGCGCCATGGAGCCACGGGTGCCGCCGCCTGCGCGCAAGTTGCAGACGATCCGGCGCCTGACGGAGGCGGGCTGTCCGGTGCGGATCATGGTCTCGCCCGTGGTGCCTGCGCTGACCGATCACGAGCTGGAGGCGATTTTGCAGGCGGGGGCGGAGGCGGGTGCCACATCGGCCAGCTGGATCATGCTGCGTTTGCCGCTGGACGTGGCGCCCCTGTTTCGTGAATGGGTGGAGGCGGCCTTTCCCGACCGGGCGGCGCGGATCATGGGACGGGTGCGCGAGCTCCACGGCGGGCAAGACTATGATGCGGAATTCGGCAGGCGGATGACCGGGCAGGGCGCCTTTGCCGATCTGATGGCGCATCGGTTCCGGATCGCCACCGCCCGGCTTGGGCTGGCCGATGACTTGCCCGATCTGCGCTGCGATCTGTTCAAGCCGCCGCCGCGTCCGGGCGATCAGCTGTCGCTGTTCTGAACGCCCCATTGCTGCCGGATTGCCGTGTTATCCCCGCCCCATGAGCCTGTCTTTCCTTCTTGCCTGCCTCTGGTGCGTGGCCGCCAATCTGATTGGCCTCTTGCCCTCGAAGCGCAAGCACTGGCCTGCCGCCTACGGGCTCATTGCCCTTGGCCTGCCGCTGCTGGCATGGGTCTATAGGAATGACGGGCTGGTGATCGGGGTGATCTTCACCCTCGCCGGGGCGTCGATCCTGCGCTGGCCGCTGCGCTATCTGGCCCGGTGGCTGCGCGCCCGGGCCGGAGGCGCGATCTAGCCTCTGGCCACCGCGCGGGCGGGATGCTAGCCCGCTTCCATGGGTGCGATTTCCGATATTCCGATCCGCGGCCGGCTGACGCCGGGTTTCGATCTTTCCCGGCTGACCTGGCTGCGTGCGGGTGGTCCGGCCGACTACCTTTTCATGCCCGAGGATGCGGAGGATCTGAGCGGTTTTCTGGCCGCACTCCCCGAAGACGTGCCGGTCTTTCCCATTGGCGTCGGCTCCAACCTGATCGTGCGCGATGGCGGGATCCGCGGTGTGGTGATCCGGCTTGGGCGCGCTTTCGCCGGGATCGAGATCGACGGCGATCTGGTGCGTGCCGGGGCCGCCGCACTTGATGCTCAGGTTGCGAAGAAAGCCGCCGAGGCCGGGCGCGACCTGACCTTCCTGCGCACCATCCCCGGCGCCATCGGTGGTGCTGTGCGGATGAATGCGGGCTGCTACGGCGCCTATGTGGCCGATCATTTTCTGCGTGCCGAAGTGCTTCTGCGCGACGGTACCCGCACGACCCTAACCGCCGCAGATCTGAACTTCCGCTACCGCCAGAGCGACCTGCCCGAAGGTGCGGTGATCCTGTCGGCGGAGTTCCGCGCAGCGCCGGGCAATCCCGAGGAGCTTGCCGCCCGGATGGAGGCGCAGCTCAGAAAGCGGGACGAGACCCAGCCCACGAAGGCGCTGACCGCCGGTTCCACCTTCCGCAATCCGGCCGGCTACAGCTCGACAGGCAAGGCTGATGACAGCCACGAGCTGAAGGCCTGGAAGGTGATTGATGACGCAGGCATGCGGGGCGCGCGCCGGGGGGCGGCGCAGATGTCGGAGATGCATTCCAACTTCCTCGTCAACACCGGGGGCGCCACGGCGGCGGATCTGGAAGGTTTGGGAGAAGAGGTGCGCGATGCCGTCTTCCAAACTGCGGGAATCACGTTAGAATGGGAAGTGATGAGGGTCGGTGAACCGGCCCCTGAAGATAAATAAGACAAACGGGGTGGCAAACACCCCGGGACAGGTGCGGGTATGTCGAGCAGGGCAACCCCCAAAGTGACCCTCCTGATGGGTGGCCCTTCGGCAGAGCGCGAAGTGTCACTATCGTCGGGGCGTGCATGCGCAGAGGCACTGCGGGCGGCAGGATATGTGGTGGACGAGTTGGACGCGGGCGCGGATCTGGCGGGTCAGCTTTCGGCAGCGAGGCCGGAGGTGGTGTTCAACGCGCTCCATGGCCGCTGGGGCGAAGACGGTTGTGTTCAGGGCCTCCTCGAATGGCTGCGCATTCCCTATACCCATTCCGGGGGGCTGGCCTCGGCCCTCGCCATGGACAAGACCCGGTCGAAGGCGGTTTACGTCGAGGCGGGTGTGCCGGTGGTCACCAGCGGCATGTTCGACCGGGCGGCCATCGAGGCCGATCACGTGATGACGCCGCCCTATGTGGTCAAGCCGAACAACGAAGGGTCTTCGGTCGGGGTCTATATCGTGTCGGAGGCGGCCAATGGCCCGCCAGTGCTGGCCCCGGACATGCCCGAGAGCCTGATGGTCGAAGCCTATGTGCCCGGCCGCGAACTGACCGTGACGGTGATGGGCGACCGGCCGCTCTGCGTGACCGAGATCATTTCCGAAGGCTGGTACGATTATCACGCCAAATATACCGTCGGTGGTTCGCACCATGTGCTGCCTGCCGAAATTCCGGCCGAGATCGAAGAGGCCTGCCTTGCCCATGCGCTGACCGCCCATGAGGCGCTTGGCTGTCGCGGCGTGACGCGCACCGATTACCGCTGGGATGACCGGCGCGGGCTTGACGGGCTGATCGCGCTGGAAACCAACACCCAGCCCGGCATGACCGGCACGTCGCTGGTGCCCGAACAGGCCGCCCATGTTGGCATCAGCTTTCCCGAATTGTGCGACTGGATCATCAAGGATGCCTCATGCGACAGATGAAGCCCGCCCATGATCCCGCGCCGTCGCGGCTGGCCTACCGGCTGAACCGGCTGATGCTGCGCCCCGTCGTGCGCCGTTTCCTGCGCTACGGTCTGCCGGTGCTGGCGGTGAGCGCAGGCGTGGCTTTCTGGGCTTCCGATCAGGACCGGCGCGATGGCGCCATGGACCGGATCGCCGAAATCCGCCGCCAGATCGAGGAACGGCCCGAATTCATGGTCCGCCTGATGGTGGTGGAAGAGGCCACATCCGACGTCGCCGCCGATATCCGCGAAGTTCTGTCGATCGACTTCCCGGTCTCCAGCTTCGATCTCGATCTCGACGGGCTGCAGGAAGCGGTCGAGGAACTGGACGCGGTGGCCGATGCCTCGGTCCGGATCCGTTCGGGCGGGGTGCTTGAGATCGAAGTGGCCGAACGCAAACCGGCGGTGATCTGGCGCGATGGCGAGGGGCTGCGGCTTTTGGATGCCACCGGTCACCGGGTCGCCCCGGTGGCGGCGCGCACCAAACGTCCCGACCTGCCGCTGATCGCGGGGCAGGGGGCGAATGAAGCGGTGGGCGAGGCCCTGCAGCTTTTCGCCACCGCCATGCCGATCCGCAACCGGCTGCGGGGCTTTCTGCGGGTGGGCGAGCGGCGCTGGGACGTGGTGCTCGACCGCGACCAGCGGATCATGCTGCCCGAACAGGATCCGGTGACCGCCCTTGCGAAAGCGATCCAGCTTGATGTGGCGCAGGATCTACTGGAACGCGACATCACGGTCGTGGATTTCCGCACCCCCCATCGCCCGGTGCTGCGCCTTGGCCTGACCGCGATGGATGCTCTTTATAAAACCGCCTTTGAGACGGAGACCGGCTCGCAATGAGACTGCTGAACGACCTCTATGAGAACCAGCGCGCCATGCGTGCCATGCGCCAGGCCGCCATTCAGCGCGGTGTCATTGCCGTCCTCGACGTGGGCACGTCGAAAATCTCCTGCCTGATCCTCAAATTCGACGGCCGTGACCGTGCGCCCCAGGGCGAAGGCATCGGGGCGATGGCGGGCCAGACAAGGTTCCGGGTGATCGGCGCTGCGACCACGCGCTCGCGCGGCATCGAACTGGGCGAGATCACGGCTGTGCAGGAAACCGAACGCGCAATCCGCACGGCGGTGCAGGCGGCCCAGAAGATGGCCAATTGCCGGGTCGATCACGTGATCGCCTGTATCTCCGGCGGGCAGCCGCGCTCCTATGGGCTGGCAGGGCAGGTGAATGTCACCGGCGATGTGGTGAGCGAGACCGACATCGGCCATGTGCTGGCCGCCTGCGATGTGCCGGATTACGGGGCGGGGCGCGAAGTGCTCCATGCCCAGCCGGTGAATTTCGCCCTCGATCACCGTTCGGGCCTGATTGATCCGCGTGACCAGATCGGCCAGCGGCTGGCCTGCGACATGCATATGCTCACCGTGGATACGCCGGTGATCGAAAACCTGATCTATTGCCTGCGCCGCTGCGATCTGGAACTCGCCGGGCTGGCGTCGTCTGCCTATGTCTCGGGCGTGGCCGCTTTGGTGGAAGACGAACAGGAGCTGGGCGCGGCCTGCATCGACATGGGCGGCGGCACCACCGGCCTGTCGATCTTCATGAAACGCCACATGATCTATGCTGACACCGTGCGCCTCGGCGGCGTGCATGTGACCCAGGACATTTCCAAGGGGCTGCGGATCGGCATGGCGGCGGCCGAACGGATCAAGACCTTCAACGGCGGCGTGGTGGCCACCGGCATGGACGACCGCGAGATGATCGAGATCGGCGGCGAGACCGGCGATTGGGAACATGACCGCCGCCAGGTCAGCCGCGCCGAACTGATCGGCATCATGCGCCCCCGGGTCGAGGAGATCCTTGAAGACGTGCGCATCCGGCTTGATGCGGCCGGGTTTGAACATCTGCCCAGCCAGCAGATCGTGCTCACGGGCGGCGCGAGCCAGATCCCCGGGCTTGATACGCTGGCGCCCAAGATCCTTGGGCAGAACGTGCGTATCGGACGGCCCTTGCGGGTCCATGGCCTGCCCCAGGCGGCCACCGGCACCGGCTTTGCAAGCGCCGTCGGGCTCAGCCTCTTTGCCGCCCATCCCCAGGATGAATTCTGGGATTTCGAGATGCCCAGCGAGTTGGGTGCACCGCGCTCCCTGCGCCGTGTGGTCAACTGGTTCGCGAGCAATTGGTGATGCGCGCCCTGGTGCTTCTCCTGGCCATGGCCGCGGCCCCCGTATCGGGACAGGAGCGGATCACCGCAGATCAGTTCCTTGATCTGGCGCTCGGACGCACCCTGACCTTCAACGATCTCCATTCCGGCTATGAGGTCGGTGTTGAGGAATTCCTGCGCCGTGACCTGTCGGTCTGGCGCGAAACCGGCGGCGATTGCGTCTACGGCACGATCACCATCGAAGAGGGCAAGCTGTGCTTTGACTATGATGACCGCAGCACCAAGGCCTGCTGGTGGACCTTTGCGGACGGCGACCGGCTGCTGGTGCTTTATGCCAACCGGATGAGCGGCGAGATCCAGGAGGTCACCAATATCTCTGACGACCCCCTGGGCTGCCCGATCAAACCCTCGGTTTAGACCGCCGCGCCAGCGCCAGCCCGCCCAATCCGCTGAGCAGCAGCACCATGCCGGCAGGCAGCGGCACAACAGCGGCCGGCGGATTGTCCGGAGTGTCCGGCTTGGGCGTATAATCGTAGGACACCGTCATCTGCATCCTTGGGTCGAATCTGAGTTGCGATGTGGGGCCAGAGGCAAACCGGGCGCGCAACCCGCCGTCGCACCGGCCTGAATGGTTCTTGTCGAAGGTGCAGTCGAGCCGCGCCGACGTGGTCATGTTGATCCTGCTATAGGCCTCGAAAAAGCCGGAGCCGGTAATGGCCAATGCGGCGTCATAGACATCCGCCGAAATCGTGCCCACGGATTTCAGCGCGCCAAGATTGGTGTTGGTTCCACCCTGGATGTCCGTGCGGTACTCGGAACGCGTGAAACTGCTCCAACCTGTGTTGTTCACGACCCTGGCGGAAATCTCGACACTGCCGGAGCCCGAGGTGTCAAACGCCTCCGTGCAGGTCTCGCGGCGGGAGTCGAGAAAGGACTTCTCAAAACAGCTGTCGCCCCGTTCGGTCACCCGCAGATAGGCCGGGCCCAGAAACCTGGTTTCGACACGCACGGAATTCAGCGTGCCGAGGCTTGTGTCAAAAGGGTCGAAACGGACGATTTGGGTATCGAAGGACCCGTTGGTGCCTGTAGTGGTGCCGACGGTGCGCGACGGATAGAACTTCTCGGTCGTGCACACCTCAATGCCGCCGATCGCGAAATAGCAATTCTTGGGGGGATCCACTTTCAAGCCCAAGGATTTTTGGATGTCGATGCTGCCGCTGCCGTTGCTGCTGAATTCCTGTGCCTCGTAAACGTCGTAGTAGTCGGAAAGGTTCGCTCTGTTGACCGGCGCGAGGTCGATGACCTGTTGATACGTCGCGGCCTGGGTGATGGAAGCGGTGGTGATGAGGGCAAGAGCGGCAAAGCCGGTTAAACGGAGGGCGTCGAAAGCCATTTCAGTATAGTCCTTGGTGCGTCTTCAAAAGTAAAATTGGGAAAGCCCGAGAGCGTTGACCCTAGGTCAAACAGTAGCGCTTGGCCGTGGGATCGCAAGCTTTGGTTCCGGATCAAACCGCCTTCATCGGTCGCGGTCCCGTCTCTGGAGCGGCGCGTCTGGCACCCGTGGCTGCGCCTGAGTAAAACCCCGCCTATGTGGCAAAAATTGGGCGACAGGAATCCGCGAATCTGGTAACCCGATGGAAAGGCCGGTGAACGGTCGCAACACAGGCAGGGCAGATCCTTCCGAAGACCCGGTATCAATCACAGGTTGTGGCGCAGCGCCAGGATGACCTGAGAGGACCGCCAAAGTTATGATGTAACCCTTGTCAAAACACGAGATATTGGGGTGTCGGCATTATGCTGTGGGTATTTTGGAGAAATTTGCCATATTTTGTGTGTGCGGCTTCGAATCGGGGTGACCAAGGGCAAGGGTTTCGCTATGGTCGCCGCATCCAAGAGAAAACTGGTTTGGTAGCACAACAGACGCTGCGGCCCGGCGGCGCGAAGAGATAACAGGTGGTAGATCCCATGACCCTAAATTTGACCATGCCCACCCATGAGGAGCTGAAGCCGCGCATTACGGTTTTCGGTGTTGGTGGTGCGGGCGGCAATGCCGTCGACAACATGATCGAAAAGAAGCTCGAAGGCGTGGAATTCGTTGTCGCCAATACCGATGCTCAGGCGCTGCAGCAGAACCATGCCTCCACCAAGATCCAGATGGGCGTGCGCGTCACCGAAGGTCTGGGCGCCGGGGCGCGCCCCTCGGTGGGCGCGGCGGCGGCCGAGGAAACCATCGAAGAGATCGTTGATCACCTGGCCGGCGCCCATATGTGCTTCATCACCGCCGGCATGGGCGGCGGCACCGGCACCGGGGCGGCGCCGATCATCGCCCAGGCCGCCCGTGAGCTTGGGGTGCTTACGGTTGGCGTGGTGACCAAGCCGTTCCAGTTCGAAGGCGCCAAGCGGATGCGCCAGGCCGAAGAGGGCGTTCAGGCCCTGCAAAAGATGGTCGATACGCTGATCATCATCCCGAACCAGAATCTGTTCCGCATCGCCAACGAGAAAACCACCTTCTCGGAAGCCTTCTCCATGGCGGACGAAGTGCTGCACCAGGGCGTGAAGGGGGTCACCGACCTGATGGTGCGCCCGGGTCTGATCAACCTCGACTTTGCCGATGTGCGCGCCGTGATGGACGAGCTGGGCAAGGCGATGATGGGCACCGGCGAGGCCGAGGGCGAGGATCGCGCGATCCAGGCCGCCGAAAAGGCGATTGCCAACCCGCTGCTGGACGAAATCAGCCTCAAGGGCGCCAAGGGCGTACTGATCAACATCACCGGTTCGGACGATCTGACGCTGTTCGAACTGGACGAGGCCGCCAACCGGATCCGCGAGGAAGTGGATGCGGATGCCAATATCATCGTCGGTTCCACCCTGGATACGTCGATGGAAGGCACCATGCGGGTCAGCGTCGTGGCGACCGGTATCGATGCGGAAGCCCGCACCGAGACCCCGCCTGCACGCGGCACCCGGACCGAAGCCGTGGCAGCCCCCGCCCCGGTGGCGGCCCCTGTGGAACCGGCGGCCCCGGTCTATCAGGAACCGGCCGTGGCCGAAGCGCCCGCGGCCCCGGTGCAGCCCGAGCCGCAGCCGCAGCTTGAGGAACCGAGCCTTTTTGAGGGTATGGGAGCGCCGGCCGCACCGCAGACCGATGACGGCTTGCCGCCGCCGGCCTATCAGCCCGAGCCGCAGCAGCCCCAGCAGGCCGCCGCTGCCGCCGCACCCCGTGCAGCCGGTCAGCCCACAGCCGAGGCGCTGGCGCGTCTCGAGCGGGTCACCGGCCGGGCGCCGGGCTCGATGAGCAACCATGTGCCGGGCGAGGCGCGCTATGCCGCCGGTCTCCAGCAGCCCGATGCGGCCCCCGCCGTGCCCGGGCCCGAGCGTCCGCGCTTCGGCATCAACACGCTGATCACCCGGATGGCGGGCGGCGTGGCCAATGCCGATGATGCGGCCGAGCCGGAAGCCCCGCGCCAGCAGCCCAGCCTGGGCCGTGCCGTCGGCGCCGCCGAGCCGCAGCTCAGCGAAGATCAGGAGCGGATCGAGATCCCCGCCTTCCTGCGCCGCCAGGCCAATTGATCCTTAACACAGGTTACGAAACGGGCCGGTCTGAGGGCCGGCCCGCCTTCGTTTGTGCAGCCCCCGTGCAGAGATTTTTCCCCCAGCTTGGGGACAGACTGTTTTCGTTTTCTCAACAGCCTGATTTGTAACACATTTTTTCGGTTTAAATTTTCGTAAGCGCCACATCTTGGCCACGATCTCCTCCCACTTAAGACACGCTGATTAAACACAGTGACTTTCGAACGGCGCGAGCGGAGCGCGTCGAGACTGCCAAGGGGTTCGGAGATGCTGCCAGAGACACGGAGTGTTTGGCGTGCCGCGCGTGCGCAGGCCAGACGGTATCACAAGGAAGAAGACGGGTCGCTGATCATCTTCTCTCTCTTTCTCTTTATCGTGATGATCATGTTCGGCGGCATCGCCGTCGATCTCATGCTCTATGAAAACCGGCGCACCCATATCCAGAACGCCACCGACCGCGCGGTGCTGGCGGCGGCGAACCTGAACCAGAGCGTCAGTGCCAAGACCGTGGTGCAGGATTATCTTGCCAAGGCGGGCATCACCATCAGTCAGGACCAGGTGGTGGTGACCGAGATCATGGCCGGCGATGTGGTCACCGGCCGCCAGGTCTCGGTGTCGATCACCGGCGGGTTCGACACGCTCCTGATGGATATGGTCGGGGTCGACAGCTTGCCCTATGGCTCGGGCTCCGAAGCGGTGGAATCCTTCAAGGATGTGGAGGTCTCGCTGATCCTCGACGTCTCCGGCTCCATGGGCTGGGGCACCAAGCTGGGCGACATGCAGAGCGCGGCAAAGGACTTCCTGGACCAGGTGCTGGAAGGGGCGGAGGATGACCGGGTGTCGGTCTCGCTGGTTCCCTATTCGACCCAGGTTTCGGCCGGGGAGGCGCTGCTGGACGAGCTGGTCACCAAGCACAACCACGATTATTCCCATTGCCTCAACTTCGAGGAAGCGGATTTCGAAACCACCGCCATTCAGCGCTTCAACCAGGCGGTGGATTCCGATGGCATACTGGTTTTCGAAACCGATGCGGAGGGCAACGTCGTGCTGGGCGATGAAGGCCAGCCGATCCCGGTGATGGATACCAACAATCCCATCGGCCTGTCCCAGACCGCCCATTTCGACCCCTGGCGCAACTGGCGCTACGGGATCTCCCTGCGCAATGTGGTCTGCCGGTATGACGCCGATTTCCACATCAATCCCTGGTCGAACGATCTCACCGATCTCAAACAGCAGATCGACGGCTTCACCGCCAGCGGCAACACCTCGATCGACGTGGCGATCAAATGGGGTGCGGCGCTCCTGGATCCCTCCATGCGCGACGTGCTGAACGAGCTCAAGGACGATCCCTCATACGGCATCGACAATGCCTTCGGGCCCCGCCCCCATGAATATGACGGGGAAGGGGAGAGCGTGCTGAAATTCATCGTGGTGATGACCGACGGGATCAACACCACCCAATATGCGCTGAAGGATCCCTTCAAGGAAGGCATGAGCCCCTATCACATGGAAGGGGATGGCGACATCCTGGTGCGTGGTGAGGTGGATCTTGACGAAAACGGCATCGATTATGTGGAGCCGGGCAACAAGGACGGCAACGGCGGCTCCTATGAGCAATGGTACAACCTGCGCCACCGGAGCTGGAAGAACAGCCCGGTCCTGCCCAATGTGCAACTGAGCTGGCTTGATGCCTGGGCCAACATGAACATGTCGCGGCGCGCCTATGGGGCCTATCACCAGACCAGCGATTCCGATGATTACTATGATGCGCTCTACAATCCGCGCGACAATGTGAACGCTGCCGAAAAGGACAGCCGGATGGCGGCGATCTGCACCGCGGCCAAGGAGCAGAACATCATCATCTATTCGATCGGTTTCGAGGTGACGGACCATTCGGCCAATGTGATGCGCGATTGCGCCTCCACCCCCGACCATTTCTATCGCGTGATCGGTGGTGACGAGATCGAATATGCCTTCGACTCCATCGCCGGTCAGATCAACCAGCTGAGACTGTCCCAATGATCCCAGTGCTGTCCCCTGTCCGACGGGCCCTTCGGCGCCTGCTGCGCAATGAGGCCGGCGCGGCGACGGTGGAATTCGCCATCGTCTTCCCGTTCTTCATCGGCGTTTTCATCTCGGCCTTCGAAGTGGCGATGATGAACATGCGCGCGGTGATGCTGGAACGGGCCACCGATCTCGTGGTCCGCGACGTGCGCCTGGCGTCGGGCGACCAGGATCTCGACTATGACGAGATCCTCACCAATATCTGCGCCGCCGCCGGCATCATTCCCGATTGCATCAACACCACCCAGATCGAAATGCAGCCGGTGGACACGGCCACCTGGGGTGCGCTCGACAACAGCCTCGATTGCATCAAGCGCGAAGAAGATATCGACCCGGTGATCAACTTCGTCAACGGCCAGCAGAACGAGTTGATGCTGATCCGGGTCTGCGCCGTGGTCGATCCGATCTTCCCCACCATCGGCGTCGGGCGGTCCATGCCGCTCGATGACAGTGGCGGATACCGGATCGTCACCTCTTCCGCCTTTGTGAACGAACCGAAATAGGGAGCCTGTCCATGTCACTTCTCAGGCTGATCAAACAAACCGCACGGGATGAAAAGGGCTCTTTCTCGGTCGAGGCGATCCTGATGTTCCCCATGCTGGCCTGGGCCTTCATGGCGATGTTCGTCTTCTTCGAAGGGCTCCGGGAAAGCAACATCAACCTCAAGGCCGCCTATACGGTCAGCGATCTCCTGTCCCGTCACCAGGATCCGAACGACGAGTTCGGCATGGATGACCTGAACGGCATGCAGGCGGTCTATGCCTGGCTGTCGCGGACCAAGAACCCGGTCAATCTGCGGGTCTCCTTTGTAACCTATGATAAGGAAACGGACTTCTACAAGTTGCAATGGTCTGAAGCCGCCCACAATGCGGTGGCCCGGGTGCAGCAGGAACAGGTGGCCGACGCGCTGGTGCCGCATATTCCAATCCTGGCCGATGGGGCAGGGGTGATCGTGGTGGAAACCTGGGCCACCTATGATCCGGTGATCGACATGGGGCTGACCCAGACGGAGCTTTACAACATCGTGGTCATCCCGCCACGCTTTGACGGGCAGTTGACCTGGCCCGGCCAGGGCGACGGGTCCGGCACCGTCCATGACGACGGGATCGATGAGGATATCGATCTCTGACCGGAAGGTGACGCTACGGCGAATCACGATTGCAAGGGCCGGCCTGCCGGCCCTTTTCCTTTTTGAAATCAGGCGTTTGGAAATCTGAAACCGACCAACGGGCGGTAATTCGCCGAATTGTAACAGCGATGTTTCAGCCTGTTGCAATGATTGTCTTGTTAAGATTCAACGGAGTCCGTAGCACTGCTATCGCCGGAACTTCGAGAGGCAGACCGGCGCAATAAATGGGACAAACCCTTGCAAACAACACTCAAGTCCACGGTGGTCTTCACCGGAACCGGGCTGCATACCGGTCAGGCCGTGCGCCTGGAAATCCACCCGGCATCGGCCGAATACGGGATCTGGTTTCGCCGCAAAGATGTCGAGGGCGTCGACCCGCTGATCCCCGCCCGCTGGGATCGGGTTTCGAACACCGACCTCAACACCCGCATCTCCAATGATGACGGCGTCTCTGTCTCCACCATCGAACATCTGATGGCCGCGCTGTCGGGCTGCGGCATCCTCAATGCGCTGATCGAAATCGACGGGCCGGAAGTGCCGCTGCTCGACGGGTCTTCGGCGCCTTTCGTTCAGGGCATTCTGGCGCGCGGCGTGCGCAAGCTCGACATGCCGGTGCGGGCGATCCGCGTGTTGCGCCCGGTCCATGTGCGCGACGGCGCCGCCATGGCCACGCTGATGCCTTCGGACGAGTTGAGAATCGACTTCGAGATCGATTTCGCCGACCGCGCCATCGGACATCAGGAGAAGGGGCTCGCCATGGCCAATGGCGCCTTTGTCCATGAATTGTGCAACAGCCGCACCTTCTGCCGTCAGGCCGATATCGACGCCATGCGCGCCCGCGGTCTGATCGCCGGTGGCTCGGTCACCTCGGCCGTGGTGGTCGATGGCGACAAGGTGGTCACCCCGGGCGGCATGCGCCATGCGGACGAACCGGTGCGCCACAAGATGCTCGACGCTCTGGGCGACCTGTCGCTGGCCGGCGCGCCCATTCTGGGCCGCTACGTGGGGCTGCGGGCCGGGCACGGGATCACCAACAAGCTCCTGCGCGCGCTCTTTGCCGATCCCACCGCCTTCGAGATGGTCGAATGCGATGCGGCGATGACCGCACGCCTGCCCGGCGCCGGTCTTGGCCGCGCCGACGGGGCCAATCTGGCAGCGTGATCACACTCCTGTGGCCGTCAGAATTTCCGGTTTTCCATCACCGCCTGACCGTGTTACGAAACGGCTCGGCGCCGCTTTGGTGAGGGCATGACAAAGACATGTAAATGGGACAGGGGCCTGGGCCGGAT
This sequence comes from Silicimonas sp., assembly GCA_025800205.1. Lineage (GTDB taxonomy): Bacteria > Pseudomonadota > Alphaproteobacteria > Rhodobacterales > Rhodobacteraceae > CALKXV01. The sequence continues at coordinate 26,138 of JAOXSD010000106.1, forward strand.
CGCGATGGCAGCGCTCTGTGTTTCCCTGCTGGCTTCCTGCAGTATCTTCGGTCAAAGCGAATCCGACGACCGTCCGCTCGACAGTTTTTCGGCGGAAGAGATCTACCGCCAGGGCGAATTCACCCTGGAGGCCGGTGACGAAGGCGAGGCGGCGGCGCTTTTTGGCGAGGTCGAACGCCTTTACCCCTATTCCGAATGGGCGCGCCGGGCGCTGGTGATGCAGGCCTATGCCTACCACCAGGACCGGGATTACGAATCCGCCCGTGGCACCGCCCAGCGGTTCCTCGACATCTATCCCGCCGATGATGACGCGGCTTGGGCGCAATACATTCTTGCGCTGTCCTATTACGACCAGATCGATGATGTGGGCCGCGACCAGGGGCTGACCTTCCAGGCGCTGCAATCCCTGCGCGACGTGATCGAAACCTATCCCGACAGCGATTACGCCCGTTCGGCGGTGCTAAAATTCGACCTGGCTTTCGACCATCTGGCGGCCAAGGAAATGGAGATCGGGCGTTACTACCTGAAACGCGGGCACTATGTGGCGGGCATCAACCGCTTCCGCGTGGTGGTGGAGAATTTCCAGACCACCTCGCAGACCCCCGAGGCGCTGCACCGGCTGGTGGAATCCTACCTGCTGCTGGGCCTCAATGATGAGGCACAGACCGCCGGCGCGATCCTCGGCCACAACTTCCAGAGCACCGAATGGTATCAGGACAGTTTTGTCCTGCTCACCGGGCGCGGGCTGGAGGCCAAGGCCAAGGGCGACAGCTGGATCCGCGCGGTCTATCGCCAGACCATCAAGGGCGAATGGCTTTGACACCGGGCCGATGCTGAGAAGCCTCGACATCCGCGACATGCTGATCATCGACCGGCTCGAGCTTGCGCTCGCGCCCGGTCTCAACGTGCTGACCGGTGAAACCGGGGCGGGCAAGTCGATCCTGCTTGATGCGCTCGGCTTCGTCCTCGGCTGGCGTGGCCGTGCCGAACTGGTGCGCGAGGGCGCTACCCAGGGCGAGGTGACCGCCGAATTCGACCTGCCGCCCGGCCATCCCGCCCGGGCCATTCTCGACGAGGCCGGCTTGCCGTCCGATGACGGCCTGCTTCTGCGCCGGGTCAACTCCCGCGACGGGCGCAAGACCGCCTGGGTCAATGATCGCCGGGTCTCGGGCGAGGTGCTGCGCGCGCTCTCCGACACCCTGGTGGAACTGCATGGCCAGCATGACGACCGGGGCCTGCTGAACCCGCGCGGCCACCGCCAGTTGCTGGACGCCTTTGGCGGTCTTGACGACCATGCCGCCCGCAGCCGAGCCGCCTGGCGCGATCTGCAAGGCGCGCGCGCCGCTCTGGCCGAGGCCGAAGCGGCGGTGGCCAAGGTGCGGGAGGAAGAGGATTTTCTGCGCCATGCAGTTGCCGAGATGGACGCGCTTTCGCCCGAGCCGGGCGAAGATGCCACGCTCGACACCCGGCGCCGGATGATGCAGGCGGCCGAGAAGATCCGCGAGGATGTGACCCGCGCCCATGCCGCCCTTGGCGGGGCGGGTGCCGAACCGATGCTGCGCGACGCCGCCCGCTGGCTGGCCGATGCGGCAGGCGAGGCCGAAGGCACGCTGGAGGCGCCCATCGCCGCGCTGGACCGCGCGCTTGAGGAGCTGGGCGAGGCGGAACAGGGCGTGGCCCGCGCGCTTGACGGGCTGGCCTTTGACGGGGCGGAGCTGGAACAGGTCGAGGAGCGGCTTTTCGCGATCCGCGCGCTGGCCCGCAAACACGGGGTGCAGCCGGATGATCTGGCGGAGCTTGCGGCGACGCTGACCGGGCGGCTTGCGCAACTCGACGGGGCGGCGGGCGACCTGCAGAGCCTCGCGAAGGCGGTGGAGACCGCCGAGGCCGGGTATGAGGCCGCTGCCGATGCGCTCGGCGCGGCGCGGGCCGAGGCGGCGGAGGCGCTGGACGCGGCCATGGGGCGCGAATTGCCGCCCCTGAAAATGGAACGCGCGCGGTTTTCGACGGAAATCACCGAAGCCGAAGCGGGCCCCGAGGGGCGCGACGGGGTGACCTTCACTGTCGCCACCAACCCGGGCGCGCCCTCGGGGCCCTTGAACAAGATCGCCTCGGGTGGTGAACTCAGCCGCTTTCTGCTGGCGCTCAAGGTCTGCCTGACCGCCGAGGCCGAAGGGCTGACCATGATCTTTGACGAAATCGACCGGGGTGTGGGCGGGGCGACCGCTGATGCGGTGGGCCGGCGGCTCGAGGCGCTTTCGGATAGCGCCCAGGTGCTGGTTGTGACCCATTCGCCCCAGGTGGCGGCGCGGGCCTCCCATCACTGGCGCGTGGAAAAGCGGGTGGAACAGGGCGTGACCCTGAGCCAGGTGGTGCCCCTGTCGGACATGGAGCGGGTGGATGAACTGGCCCGGATGCTGGCGGGGGACAGCGTGACGGAAGAGGCGCGCGCCGCAGCGCGCGCCCTCTTGGAGGCCTGAAGCGGCACCCCGATCTCAAGGTCTGATCGCGCCGCTCACCTTCTTTTTGGGGGCGCGCAATTTGTCCCGAAATCTGGTGCCCAGTATTCGGATTGCGCCTACCCCCGCCGACGTCTGCGCCGGGCCGGGGCGGCGGCGGCATCCTCGCCGGTGCCATCGGCGGCCGAGGAAAACCCGCCGAGTTTCTCGGCAATCTGATCCAGCGTCGGGCGCGGGCCCTTGGGGCGGGTGTCCAGCGCGGCGCGCATCGTCTTCAGGTGTTCGGGCGTGGTGCCGCAGCAGCCGCCGATGATCGTGGCACCGCAATCGCGGGCGAGGGCGGCATAATCCGCCATCAGGTCAGGCGTGCCGTCATAATGGATGTGGCCGTCGACATATTTCGGAATGCCCGCATTGCCCTTGGCGATCACCGGGCGGGTGGCTCCGCCGCCCATGAAGCCCAGCACCGTGCGCAGAAGATCCGAGGCGCCGACGCCGCAATTGGCGCCAAAGGCCACCGGCGGGTTTTTCAGCTTTTCGACCATGGTGACCATGCCTTCGCTGGTCATGCCCATCATCGTACGCCCGGCGGTGTCGAAGGACATGGTCCCGCACCAGGGCATGCCCGCAAGTGCTGCGGCTTCGGAGGCGGCCTGATATTCCTCAGGCGCCGAGATCGTTTCGACCCAGAGCACATCGGCGCCGCCGTCCTTCAGCCCTTCGGCCTGTTCATGGAACATCTCCACCGCGTCCGCATGGGTGAGCGTGCCGAGAGGTTCGAAAATCTCGCCCGTCGGCCCCATGGAGCCTGCCACCACCACCGGACGTCCGGCGGCATCGGCGATCTCGCGGGCGATTTCGGCACCGGCGCGGTTCAACTCGCGCACCCGGTCCTGACCGTCATGGAGTTTCAGCCGGGCCGCATTGCCACCGAAAGTGTTGGTGAGAAACAGGTCGCTGCCCGCATCGACAGCACCGCGATAGAGCGCCTGGATGTCCGACACCCGTTCGACGTTCCAGAACTCCGGGGCATCGCCCGCCGACAGGCCCATGTTGAACAGGTTCGTCCCGGTCGCCCCGTCCGCCAGAGCGACCCCATGGGTTTCGAGATGTGTGGTCAATGGGTCGGTCATGGCTGTCCTTTCGGTTACGCGCGCGGGATGCCACGGGGCAGGCGCCGGTGCAAATCGTAATTTCTCAACAGGATTATGAGGCAAATGGACAAAAAAAGGCCGGGCACAAGGCCCGGCCAGTCCAACAGGGAGGTTCGATACAGCATGTTGCTGCGTCGAAAATCATGTGGGGCTGGTAAACGAAGTCTTCAAGCTTGGGAATTGACTGTTTGATCAAAGCCGGTTTGCATTCTGCGCATAGCTTCATCGGTCTCAGCGCAAGATGCTGAAAAAGAAGGCGAAATGAAAACTACTCCACCAGCCCTTCCTTGCGCTTCTTGCGATAGGCAATAATTTCTTCGGTCACGAAATCGCGGAAAGCGGCGATTCTGCGCGATTGGCGCAGTTCTTCGGGGAAGGCGAGGAAGACCGGAACGTCGTTTGATTCCACCTCGGGCAGGATCCGCACCAGATCGGGGAAGTCCTGGGTCACGTAATCGGGCAGGACCCCGATCCCCAGCCCCGGCAGCACCGCTTGCAACACGCCGAAGTAATTGTTGACGGTCAGGCTGAGCGGCACGTCATAAGCCAGAAGTTCCGCCACCAGTTGCGAGGCGGCGCTGACCTGGGTCGCATTCACCCGCTGGCTGATCAGCCGGTGTGATTTCAGATCTTCGGTGCTTTCCGGCATGCCCTTGGCCTCCACATAGGCCGGGCTGGCATAAAGGCACATCTTGACTGACATGATCTTGCGGCGGATCAGATCGGCCTGGGAAGGCTCCTTCATGCGGATCGCCACATCGGCCTCGCGCATCGGCAGGTCCAGCACCCGTTCTTCCAGCATCAGGTCGATTTTCAGGTCGGGATAGGCCTCATACAGCTTGGGCAGGCGCGGAGCGAGCCAGAGCGAGCCGAAGCCGGTCGTCGTGGTCACCCGCAATTCGCCGAACACCTCTTCCTCGCTGTCGCGAATCCGCGCCTCGGCGGTATCGAGGCGGCGCGACATGGCCGAGGTGGCATCGAACAGCAATTCGCCCTGTTCGGTCAGAATCAGCCCGCGCGCATGGCGGTGAAAGAGCGTGGTGTTCAGGCTTTCTTCCAGTGCCCGGATCTGCCGTGACACCGCCGATTGGCTCAGATGCAGCGTATCGCCTGCATGGGTCAGGCTGCCGGCATCCGCCACAGCGTGGAAAATTCTCAGTTTGTCCCAATCCATATCGTCACGCCTGCCCGGTTTCCGCATTCTGCCTGAACGGCTTTAAATAGGTCTTATCACGATTTTTGAACAGCCAGAGCATCAAGAAATCTTTTGTAGGTCAGCAAATTTGACCTACACTGCTCAATATCTAGCCAGGAGATCTCATGTCGATCCGGGATGTCACCTTGCACGACAAATACGACCTGTCCCGCAAACAGGTCCTGATGAACGGCACCCAGGCGCTGGTGCGGATGATGCTGATGCAGCAGGCCCGCGACCGGGCCGCAGGTCTCGATACGGCGGGGTACGTCACCGGCTATCGCGGCTCGCCTCTGGGCGCCGTCGATCAGCAGATGACCCTGGCGGGTGAGACGCTCAACGCGTCCCAGATCCGCTTCCAGCCCGGTTTGAACGAAGACCTCGCCGCCACCGCCATCTGGGGCACCCAGCAGGCGGAACTCCGGGGCGAAGGCAGGCATGACGGCGTCTTCGCGCTCTGGTACGGCAAGGGCCCCGGCGTCGACCGTTCGGGCGATGTGATGCGTCATGCCAATATGGCCGGCACGTCCCCCCATGGCGGTGTGCTGATGGCGCTCGGCGACGATCACACCGGCGAAAGCTCCACCGTCTGCCACCAGTCGGATTTCGCCCTGATCGACGCCTATATGCCGGTCCTGTCGCCTGCAGGCGTGCAGGAAATCCTCGATTTCGGCCTCTATGGCTTTGCCCTGTCGCGCTACGCGGGCGTCTGGGCCGGGCTCAAGATGATGAAGGACACGGTGGAGGTGACCTCCGTTGTCGATGGCAGCGCCGACCGGGTGCAGCTGATCACGCCCGAGTTTCAGATGCCCGAGGGCGGGCTGAACATCCGCCTTGGCGACCATTGGATCGCCCAGGAAGAACGGCTGGTCGACCACAAACGCTTCGCCGCCGAGGCGTTTTCCCATGCCAACAAGATGGACAAGCGGGTCTGGGGCAAGCCGGGCGCCAAGATCGGGTTCGCGGCTGCGGGCAAGAACTGGCTCGATCTGTCCCATGCCCTCGGCCTTCTTGGGATCGACGCTGAGACCGCCGAACGGCTCGGCGTGACAACCTACAAGGTCGGCCAGACTTTTCCGTTGGATATGAAGGGTTTCGAGGATTGGGCCGAGGGACTCGACCTGATCGTGGTGGTCGAGGAAAAGCGCAAGCTGATCGAGGTGCAGATCAAGGAAGCGATCTTTGACGACCGTCGCGGGCGGCGCGTCTATGGCTGGCGCAAGGGTCATCCGGGGGCCGAGGAATTGTTCCCGGTCCGCTTCGCCCTCGACCCGGCGATGATCGCCGAAAAGATCGGTGACATCCTGATCGAAGAGGGGCGCGGGACCGAGGCCGTCAAGGCAGGCCTCGAAAAGGTCCGCGCCGCCCAAGTGGCGGATAACGCACCGGAGTTGGCGGCCCGGGTGCCCTATTTCTGCTCCGGCTGTCCGCATAATTCGTCGACCAAAGTGCCCGAGGGCAGCCGCGCTTATGCCGGCATCGGCTGCCACTTCATGGCGCTCTGGATGGACCGGGACACCTCCGGCTTCACCCATATGGGCGCCGAGGGGGCGAACTGGGTGGGCGAGGCGCCGTTTTCCACCCGCGATCATGTCTTCCAGAACCTGGGCGACGGCACCTACAATCATTCCGGACTTTTGGCCGTGCGCGCCGCCGTGGCCGCAAACACCAACATCACCTACAAGATCCTCTACAACGACGCGGTCGCCATGACCGGCGGGCAAACCAATGATGGCGATCTGCCGCCCGACCGGATCGTGCGCGAATTGCTGGCAGCGGGCGTGAAAGCTGTCGATGTGGTTTTCGACCCGAAGGAAGAGCCGCAACGCGCTGATTTCCCATCTGGAATCGGCTGGCATCACCGCGACGACATGGCCGAGGTTCAGACCCGCATGGCCGCCACGACAGGCGTCACGGCCATCGTCTATATCCAGACCTGTGCCGCCGAAAAACGCCGCCGCCGCAAGCGCGGCACCTTCCCGGACCCGGACAAGCGCGTCTTCATCAATACCGATATCTGCGAAGGCTGCGGCGATTGCGGGGTGCAGTCGAATTGCGTTTCCATCGTGCCGGTTGAGACCGAGCTGGGCCGCAAACGCGCCATCGACCAATCGTCCTGCAACAAGGATTTCTCCTGCCTCAAGGGGTTCTGCCCCTCCTTCGTCACGATCGAGGGCGGCACATTGCGCAAATCCGCCACCGTCGATCTGGCCATGGGCGATCTGCCCGAGCCCGCGTTGCCCGCGATCAACGGCACCCATAATATCGTGATCACCGGGGTCGGCGGCACTGGCGTGGTGACCATCGGCGCGCTGCTGGCCATGGCCGCCCATCTCGATGGCAAGGGGGCGGGAATGATGGAGATGGCCGGTCTCGCCCAGAAGGGCGGCGCGGTGCATATCCATTGCCGCATCGGCGAAACAACCGAGGACATTTCCGCGATCCGGGTGGCACTGGGCGAGGCCGACACGCTGATCGGTGGCGATCTGGTGGTGTCGGCTGCGCCCAAGACCACCGGGCTGACGACGCAGGGCCGCACGAAAGCGGTGGTGAACACCCATGAGATCATCACCGGAGATTTCACCCGCAACACGGATTTCCGTATTCCCGGCAAAGATTTGCGCATCGCCCTTGAAGCCCGTATCGGGCCCGGCCTGATCGCCTTTGACGCCCATCAACTGGCCGAAAAGGTGCTGGGCGACGCGATCTATTCCAACATGGTTGTCCTCGGTGCCTCCTGGCAGGCGGGCCAGGTGCCGTTGACGTTTGACGCGCTGATGAAGGCCATCGAACTGAATGGTGCCAAGGTCGAAACCAACAAACGCGCCTTCGACGTGGGTCGCTGGGCGGCGCTGAACGGGGAAGAAGCGGCGCAACTGGGCGCGGGTGAGGTGGTGGATCTGCCGAAGACGCTGGAGGACAAAATCGCCTTCCGCGCCGACCATCTGAAAACCTATCAGGGCGCGCGTCTGGCGCGGCGCTATCGCAAGCTGGTGGATCAGATCAGCGATCCGGTGCTTCAAGAACTGGTGGCAAAATCCTATCACAAGCTCTTGGCCTACAAGGATGAATTCGAAGTGGCGCGACTGCTGGTCGAGAGCCGCGACAAGGCCGCCGCCACCTTTGAAGGCGATCTGAAGCTCACCTATCATCTGGCGCCACCGGTGTTTTCGGGCAAGGCCGCCGGGGGGCGTCCGAAGAAGCGCGAATACGGGGCGATGATGGAGCGGCTGTTGCCCGCCCTTGCGCGGATGAAGGTGTTGCGCGGCACGCCGTTCAATCCCTTTGGCTACACCGGGGAGCGGAAGATGGAGCGCGCGCTGATCCGAGAATATGAGGCGCAGATGAAAGAAGTGCTGGCGGATCCCGGGCGGAACATCGCGGCCGGTCGCGCCCTGGCCGAATGGCCGATGGAGGTCAGGGGCTTTGGTCCGGTGAAGGAGGCGAATGCGGAACAGGCACGCAAACGGGCGGCAAGCCTGTTGCAGGCCTTTCGCGATGGGGAGCGCCCACCTGCAAAAGAGGCGGCGGAATAGCGGCAGAGACTGACACCCGGTCGGGTCTTTCAACTATGTAACAAACGCTTGGGCTGCGGTCTGATGTTTTGTCCGGTTTGTCATATTGACGACACCAAGGCTCGATATATCGCGCGAAACCCGCTATGGGGCGGGACAAGAAACGAATGAGGCTTTCCTTGGACCGGCAAGTCGCCCGCGATATTTCCTATGCCTATTCCGCCGAAACCCGCAGCGGGCGGGCGGTGATCCGGACGCTGGAGAATGCGACCGGGCGGCTGAACCTGATCAAACGGGCGCGCGGTTATCAGGAGGCGGTGGCGCGCGGTGAGGATTTCTGGCGCGTGATGGTCGAGCGCTATGGGCTGAGCCTCAATGTCACCGGCGGCGCGCTGGAAAACATTCCCGCCGACGGGCCTCTGGTGGTGGTGGCGAACCATCCTTACGGTATTCTGGACGGGCTGATGCTGGGCCATGTCCTGAGCCAGCGCCGGGCGGGGGATTTCCGCATTCTGGCGCACCGGATCTTCCGCAAGGCCGAGGATCTGGACCGGGTCATTCTGCCGATCAGCTTTGACGAGACCCGGGAGGCCATGGCGCTGAACCTGGAGACCCGGAAGACGGCGCTGAACTATCTCAGGGACGGCGGCGCGATTGGTGTGTTTCCGGGCGGGACGGTCTCGACCTCGGCCAAGCCGTTTTCCAAGCCGATGGATCCGGGCTGGCGCACGTTTACCGCCAAGATGATCGCCAAGAGCGATGCCACCGTGGTGCCGATCTTTTTCGAGGGCGCCAATTCGCGGCTCTTTCAGGTGGCGAGCCATTTGCACACCACCTTGCGGATGGCGCTTTTGATCAAGGAATTCAAACGGCGCACCGATGAACCGGTGAACCTGGTGATCGGCGATCCGATCTCGCGCGCGGAAATCGACCCATACCGCAAGGATCCAAAAGCGATGATGGACTTTTTGCGCCGTCGCACCTATGCCCTGTCGCCAAGGAAACTCGAACCGGTTTACGGGTTCGAGTTCGAGGAAAAGCACAGACGGGACGGGCGCGATGGCGGTCGGGATCTTTGACAGCGGATTGGGCGGGCTGACCGTCTATCGGGCGGCAGTGGAACGGCTGCCCGATGTGCCTTTCGTCTATCTGGGCGACAATGCGCATACGCCTTATGGCGTGCGCGATGCCGATGACATCTATGAGCTGACCACCGCGGGCGTGTCGCGGTTGTTCCAGGCCGGGTGTGATCTGGTGATTCTTGCCTGCAACACCGCCTCGGCGGCCGCTTTGCGCCGGATGCAGGAAGGCTGGGTGCCCACGGACAAGCGGGTTCTGGGCGTCTTTGTGCCGCTCATCGAGGCGCTGACCGAACGCGACTGGGGCGACAACTCGCCGCCGCGCGAGGTGGATGTGAAACATGTGGCGCTGTTTGCCACACCGGCCACCGTGAGGAGCCGGGCGTTTCAGCGTGAACTGGCGTTCCGGGCCATCGGGGTTGATGTGGAGGCGCAGGCCTGCGCAGGCGTCGTCGATGCGATCGAAGAGGGCGACATGATCCTCGCCGAAGCGCTGGTGCGGTCCCATGTGGAGGCGCTGAAGCGCAAGATGCCGGAGCCGGATGCCGCCGTTCTGGGCTGCACCCATTACCCGATTGTCGAAGAAGATTTCCGGGCAGCGCTTGGCGGCAATGTCCCGGTCTTTTCGCA
>JAOXSD010000153.1 GCA_025800205.1 Silicimonas sp.
GCGACCGGGCGGTGCGCGTCGACGTGCCTTGCAGGTTTTCGTTCATTCTGTTGGTCACATCGGCGAGCCGCTGCTCCATGAGTTTCAGCATGTTGGCCTGGGACGTGGCCTGGGCCTCGCTCACCTGGGTCAGCCCGCCGGAAAGCTGGTTCTGGCCGTCGGACAGGGCTTCAACCCGTTGGCCCAAATGGCCCAAATCCCGCAGCATGGGCGCCATCATGTCGGTGGCGCGCCCTGCCCGGCGGACCGTGACGATCAGCAGGATCAGGATGATCAGCGCGACCAGGGTGGCGGCCAGCACCAGTTGGACGCGCGGCTCGCCCAGATCGATCATGGTGTCACCGATCTGGATCATCTGCGGCCGAAGAGTTTTTCGATGTCATGAAGTTTCAGTTCCACATAGGTGGGTCGGCCATGGTTGCACTGGCCGGAATTGGGGGTGGTTTCCATCTCACGCAGAAGGGCGTTCATCTCCTCGGCCCGCATCCTACGGCCGGTGCGGACCGAGCCATGGCAGGCGATGCGGCTGAGGATCGCGTCGATCCGGGATTTGAGCGTCGCGGTGGTGCCCGCATCGGCGATTTCATCGGCAATGTCGCGGAGGATGGCGGAGGCGTCCGCCCGTCCGAGGATGGCGGGCACTTCGCGGATGGCGAGCGCGCCGGGGCCAAAGGGCTCGATGGCGAGGCCGAAATTCAGCAGGTCTTCGGCGTGAGAGAGGACCACATCGGCCTGATCGCCCAATTCGACGATCTCGGGGACCAAGAGCGCCTGACGAGCCACGCCGGTTTCCGCGATCTGGTTTTTGAGCTTTTCATAGACGAGGCGCTCATGGGCCGCATGGGCATCGACCAGCACCATGCCGTCTTTCGTTTGCGCGACGATGAAGTTCTCATGGAGCTGCGCACGGGCGGCCCCCAGCGGAAAATCCTGCGGCTCTTCCTGCTGGGGGTCCGGCGCGGGTTCGAACCGCGCGGATGCACTGTCTTCGAAGCCGGGGAAATGGGTCGGTTCGGGCGTGTAGCTCGGCGCCGGGCTCGGCGCGCGCGGTGCGGGGGCGCGGTCCATCTGGTAGACACGGGGCTCGGGTGCCGGGGCGCGGAACGCGCCAAGGGTGTCGCCCGCGACGGTGGTGGAGGCGCGGTGACCGGCCTCGGCCAGCGCATGGCGCAGACCCGAGACGATCAGGCCACGGGCCACACCCGGTTCGCGGAACCGGACCTCGGATTTCGCCGGGTGGACGTTGACGTCCACGAGTGTCGGGTCGCAATCGATGAAGAGCACGGCGGCCGGGTGACGGTCGCGGCTGAGCACGTCCGAATAGGCGGCGCGCAGGGCGCCGATCAGGAGTTTGTCGCGGACCGGGCGGCCATTGACGAAGAGATATTGCTGAACCGCCGAGCCGCGCGAATAGGTCGGCAG
>JAOXSD010000157.1 GCA_025800205.1 Silicimonas sp.
TGCGAAGGCGACCCGTTCTTCTACGGCTCCTTCATGCATGTCTTTGAGCGCCTGAAAGACGTGGTGCCCGTCGAGGTCGTCCCCGCCATCACCGGCATGTCGGCGGCCTGGACCGCGACCGGCCAACCGATCACCTGGGGCGATGACGTGCTCTCGGTGCTGATGGGTACGCTGTCCGAAGACGAATTGGCCCGCCACATGGAGGCCGCCGACGCGCTCGTCGTGATGAAAGTGGGGCGCAACTTCGCCAAGGTGCGCCGAGCGCTGACCCGGGCCGGACGCGCCGACGCCGCCTGGGTCGTCGAATGCGCCGCCATGGCGGAAGAACGGGTGATGCGCCTTGCGGATATGCCCGAAGACCACAAAGCCCCCTATTTCACCATCTTCATCGTCCATGGGCAGGGGCGGCGGCCATGAGCGGCTCGGTCACGATCGCCGGTCTCGGCCCCGGTGCCGAAAGTCTGATCACCCCCGAGGTGAGCGCAGCCCTCGCCCAGGCCACCGACGTAATCGGCTACATCCCTTACGTCGCCCGTGTGCCGGACCGCGCGGGGCTGACCAAACACGCCTCCGACAACCGGGTCGAGATCGACCGCTCCAACCACGCGCTCGAACTGGCCGCCCAAGGCCGCCGCGTGGTGGTCGTCTCCTCGGGCGATCCCGGCGTCTTCGCCATGGCGGCTGCTGTCTTCGAGGCGCTCGAAGCAGGCCCCGCAGACTGGCGCAACCTCGACATCACCGTGCTCCCCGGCATCACCGCCATGCTCGCCGCCGCCGCCCGGGCAGGCGCGCCTCTGGGACATGATTTCTGCGCCATCAACCTTTCGGACAATCTCAAACCTTGGGCGCTGATCGTGAAACGCCTGCGCCTCGCTGTCGAAGGCGATTTCGCCTGCGCCTTCTACAACCCGCGCTCCAAGGCCCGCCCCGAAGGCTTCGCTCGGGTGCTGGAGATTTTCCGCGAGACCTGCGAGCCCGAACGCCTGATCACCTTTGCGCGCGCCGTGACCACCGAAGATGAAGCGATCCGCACGGTCATGCTGAAAGACGCCACCCCCGAAATGGCCGACATGCGCACCATGGTCCTTCTGGGTTCCTCGGCCACCCGGCAGATCGAGCGCCCCGGTCGCGCCCCGATCATCTACACCCCCCGTCAGGTGCCCGAATGAACCACCCAGCGCAGCACCTCTTCGACGCTGCCCATTTCAAGGCGCGGCGGCAGGGCGGGCCGGTCCACCATCAGAACCGGCAGCCCCAAGGCCCGTGCCGCGTCGATCTTGGCCCGCGCGCCCTGACCGCCGGAATTCTTCGACACCACCAGATCGATCCGGTGCTGCTGCAAAAGCTGCCGGTCGCTTTCCTCGTCAAACGGTCCCCGCGCCACGATGACCTGTGCATCGGTCAAGGACAGGGGCGTCTCGGGCGGATCCACCAGCCGCAACAGATAGTGATGCTGGGGCTGAGCGGCAAAGCGCCCGATCTCCATCCGGCCAATGGCGAGAAAGACGCGCCGCGCGCGCCCCTCCAGTGCGGCCACCGCCGCCTCCATATCCTCCACATGCCGCCAATCATCCCCGGCCCCGGCCTCCCAGGGCGGTCGCGTGAGTGCGATGAGCGGCACCCCCGCCATCTCCGCCGCCGCAACCGCATGTCTGCTCATCTGTGCGGCAAAGGGATGGGTCGCATCCACCAGATGGGTGATCCGATTCTCCCTCAGATAGGCCACCAAGCCGTCCACACCGCCAAACCCGCCCATGCGGGTGGGCAGGGGTTGCGCCTCCGGCAGGGCCACCCGGCCCGCATAGGAATAGGTCGCGCGCAGACCCGCCTCGGCCACGGCTTTGGCCAGCGCCTTGCCCTCGGCAGCGCCGCCCAGGATCAGGAGGTTTGGCATCATGGATAGGGCCTGCTGGTTGACGATCATCGGTCTCGGCGAAGATGGACCGGCAGGGCTGACCTCCGCAAGCCTCGATGCGTTGGCGTGCGCGGAAGTCGTGATGGGCCCCGAACGCCACCTCACGCTGATCCCCGAAAGCGCGGCGGAGCGGATTACATGGCCGGTGCCGTTTGCCGACGGTCTCACCAAACTCGAAACCCTGCGCGGGCGGAATACCGTGGTGCTCGCCTCGGGCGATCCCTTCTGGTTCGGCGCAGGTTCGGTCATCGCCCGCCAATTCGCCCCAAGCGAATGGCGCGCTCTCCCGGGCCCGTCGGTCTTTTCGCTCGCCGCCGCCCGCCTCGGCTGGCCCTTGGAAACCACAACCTGCCTCGGCCTCCACGCCGCCCCTTTCGAACGGCTCCGCCCCCATCTGGCGGGCGGTACCCGCGCGATCCTGACGCTGCGCGACGGCCCAGCCGTGGGTGAATTGGCGCGCTACCTTTCCAGCCTCGGCTTCGGCACCTCCCCCATGCTGGTGATGGAAGCCCTCGGCGGCCCGCGCGAGAAAACTCGCGAAACCACCCCGGACAGCCTCGATTTCGACGACATCCAACACCCGGTCGCCGTCGCCCTGACCTTCAAGGGCGCAACCCCGCTCACCAAGGCCAGCGGCCAGCCCGACGACATTTTCCAAAGCGACGGCCAGATCACCAAACGCCCGATCCGCGCCCTCACGCTGTCGGCCCTCGCGCCCAAACCGGGCGAGACGCTCTGGGACATCGGCGCGGGTTCCGGCTCCATCGCCGTGGAATGGCTGATGAGCGATCCGACCACCCAGGCCGTCGCCATCGAAACCCGCCCCGACCGCCTGCCCAACATCCGCGCCAATGCCCGCGCGCTGGGTCAGGACCGGTTGCAAGTGGTCGAAGGCCGCGCCCCCTCAGCCCTCGAAAACCTCTCCGAACCCGACGCCGTCTTCATCGGCGGCGGTCTAAATCGCGATCTGCTCGACTGGCTCTGGACCCGGCTTGCGCCGGGCACCCGGATTGTCGCCAACGCCGTCACCCTTGACACCGAAGCCCTGCTGGTGGACGCCCAGGCCGAACATGGCGGCCACCTGCTGCGGGTGGAACTCGCCGAGGCCCAGCCGCTCGGTCGGTTCCGGGGCTGGAAAGCGGCCTATCCGCTGGTGCAATGGAGCGTGACGCGATGAGAGTGGCGGGGTTCGGCTTTCGCAAAGGCGCAGAGGTGGCAAGCCTCGACGCCGCATTGATTGCGGCGGGCGGCGACGTGCAAGCCTTTGCCACGGCTGAAGAAAAGTCGAACGCAACGTGTCTTCAGGAACTGGCAGCCCGCCATGGCGTCACCATCATCCCGGTGGCGAAAGACGCCCTGCCGGGCGTCCCGACCGCCACCCAATCAAACAAAAGCCACGCCCGCTTCGGCACCGGCAGCCTGTCGGAAGCCGCCGCCCTGATCGCTGCCGGACCCGGCGCGCGTCTGATCGGGACCCGCGTGATTTCCCCCGACAGCATGGCCACCTGCGCCATCGCAGAAAGGATCGACCCATGACCGTCCATTTCATCGGCGCAGGCCCCGGCGCTGCCGACCTCATCACCCTTCGCGGCCGCGACCTGATCGCCTCTTGCCCGGTCTGCCTCTATGCCGGATCGCTGGTGCCCGAGGCGCTCCTGTCCCATTGCCCCGAAGGCGCCCGCATCGTGAACACCGCACCGATGGACCTCGATGCGATCATCGCAGAATGCGTGACCGCGCACGCAGCAGGCCAGGACGTGGCGCGGCTCCATTCCGGCGATCTTTCGGTCTGGTCCGCCATGGGCGAACAAATGGCCCGGCTCAAGGCCGAGGATATCCCGGTCTCGGTCACCCCCGGCGTGCCCGCCTTTGCCGCCGCCGCCGCCGCACTCGAATCCGAACTCACCCTGCCGGGCGTCGCGCAATCTCTGGTGCTGACCCGCACGTCCGGGCGCGCCTCCGCCATGCCGGAAGGCGAGACCCTCGACAATTTCGCCCGCACCGGGGCAACTCTCGCCATCCACCTCTCGATCCACCGGCTCGACGCGGTGGTGGGCGAACTGATTCCCCATTACGGCGCAGATTGCCCGGTCGCCGTCGTGTTCCGTGCCACCTGGCCCGACGAGGCGGTGATCCGCGGCACGCTTGCCACCATCGAAGCGGCGATGACCGACACCATCAACCGCACCGCCCTGATCCTGGTCGGCCCCGCGCTCGCCGGCGAAACCGACGTGCGTTCGGCGCTCTATTCCAGCCATTACGACCGCCGCTACCGCCCGCAATCCGCCGACAGCCCGTTCTCGTCGCTGACCGGAGACGACGCATGACCACGCTGCCCCCCGGCCTGATGATCTCGGCCCCCGCCTCGGGCACCGGCAAGACCACCGTGGCGCTCGGCCTGTTGCGCGCGTTGAAGGACGACGGCCTCAAGGTCCAGCCCTTCAAAAGCGGCCCCGATTACATCGACCCGGCCTTCCACGAAGCCGCCGCCCATCGACGCTCCTTCAACCTCGACAGCTGGGCCATGGGCGACAGCCTGTTTGCCAGTATCGCGGCGCAAGCCGCAGGCGCAGATATCGTGATCGGCGAAGGCTCCATGGGCCTTTACGACGGGGTCGCGGGGCAGGGGGCGTCGGGCTTCGGATCGTCAGCCGAAACCGCCCGTCGCATGGGCTGGCCCGTGGTGCTGGTGATCGACGTGGGCGGTCAGGCCCAATCCGCCGCCGCCACAGCCCTCGGCTTCAAATCCTACGATCCCGACCTGCCCTTTGCCGGCGTGATCCTCAACCGCGTCGCCAGCCCGCGCCATGAGCGGCTCGCAAGGCTCGGAATGGAGCGCGTCGGGATCCCCGTCCTCGGCGTGCTGCCAAGACGGGGCGACCTCGCACTTCCCGAACGCCACCTGGGCCTGATCCAGGCGGTCGAACATCCCGACCTTGACGCCGCCATCGCGGGCTACGCCAGTTTCCTGCGCGACCATGTGGACCTCGACGCAATCAAGGCCGCCGGTGCCGCCGCAACGCTTGCCGCGCCCGGCCAATTGCCGAAACCGCCCGCCCAACGCATCGCACTGGCCCGCGACGCCGCCTTTTCCTTCACCTATCCGCATCTTCTGGAAGGCTGGCACCGCGCCGGTGCCGAAGTGTTGCCCTTTTCGCCGCTCGCCGATGAAGCCCCCGATCCAACCGCCGATTTGGTCTGGCTCCCGGGCGGCTATCCCGAACTCCACGCAGGAAAGCTCGCCGCCGCCACAACCTATCTCGACGGTCTGCGCCGCCACGCGGAAACCAAACCCGTCCATGGCGAATGCGGCGGCTACATGGCCCTTGGCGCGGCGCTGATCGACAAACAGGGCACGCGCCACGAAATGGCGGGTCTTCTCGGCCTCGTCACCTCCTTTGAGAAGCGCAAGTTCCACCTCGGCTACCGACGTGCCACCCTGCAAGCGCCGATGCCGGGGCAGGGCGCGGGTTCGGCGCTGCGTGGCCACGAATTTCACTACACAACCATCCTTGAAGAACCCGATGCGCCGCTCGCGCATGTGACAGACGCCGACGGCAACCCGGTGCCCGAAACCGGCTCGATCAAGGGCCATGTCACCGGCTCGTTCTTCCACATGATCGCCGAGGACACCAAGTGACCGGTTTCGTCAGCTTCATCGGTTCGGGCCCCGGCGACCCTGAGCTTCTGACCCTCAAGGCGGTCAACCGGCTGCAAAAGGCCGATGCGGTGCTCTTCGACGACCTTTCCGAAGGGGTGCTGCCCCATGTGCGCGAGGGGGCCGATCTGGTCTCGGTCGGCAAACGCGCGGGCCGCGCCTCGCCGCGTCAGGACCATGTCAGCCGGCTCCTGGTGGATTATGCTAATGCGGGCGGCCATGTGGTCCGGCTCAAATCCGGTGATGGCGGCATCTTCGGGCGGCTCGAAGAAGAGATCGTCGCGCTCACCGACGCCGGGATCGACTACGATATCATCCCTGGTGTGCCCTCGGCCTGTGCCGCTGCCGCCGCCGCCGGCATCCCGCTGACGCGCCGCCTCACCGCGCGAAGGGTGCAGTTCGTGACCGGCCACGACGTGGCGGGCAAACTGCCCGAAGACCTCAACATGGCCGCCCTTGCCGATCCGCAGGCGACCACCGTGGTCTATATGGGCCGCCGCACCTTCGCCGATCTGGCCGAGATGCTGATGGAAGCAGGGCTGCCGGTCGACACGCCCGTGCTCGTCGCCGTCGGGGTCTCGACCCCCGATCAGAGCCTCCAGCGCAGCACCATCGCCGAGATCCTGCCACAGCTTCGCGCCGAACCGCCTGCGCGCGCACCGACCCTGATCCTCTACGGGGCTCTCGCCGATGGATGAACTCTGGCTCATCGGCATCGGCACCGGCAGCCCGGACCACCTGACCCGCGCAGGCGAGGCCGCCATTCGCGGCGCCGACACGATCCTGATCCCCAGGAAAGGGGCCGGCAAATCCGATCTCGCGGAACTGCGCGAAGACCTTTGCCGCGATCTTCTGGGCGAGGGTGGCGCGGCCCGGATCGTGCATTTCGACATTCCCAATCGGGATGTCTCGGAGGGCTATCTCAAGGGCGTCGATGCTTGGCATGACGCGATTGCAGAGGCCTGGGTCGGGGCCCTCAGGGGCCGCGCGTCCGGCAAGGTTGCGCTTCTGGTCTGGGGCGATCCCTCGCTTTATGACAGCACCCTGCGCATCGCCTCCCGGCTCGATCCCGCGCCCCGGATCAAGGTCATCCCCGGCATCACCGCGCTGCAGGCGCTGACGGCGGCCCACGGGGTGCCGCTCAATGATCTGAACGCGCCGGTGACCATCACCACCGGGCGGCGGCTGCGCGACGAAGGCTGGCCAGCCGGTGCCGAAGCGCTGGCGGTGATGCTTGATGGCGAGACGAGTTTTCAGTCGCTCGATCCGGACGGGCTGCATATATGGTGGGGGGCCTTTCTGGGGATGGAGAACGAGGTTCTGGTGCAGGGTCCGCTCAAAAATGTGGCGCAGGAGATCACCGAGACCCGCGCCCGGGCCCGTGCCGCCCATGGCTGGATCATGGATACCTACCTCCTGAAGCGCCGCGATTGACGCCCCCGATGGGGCGCGGCAAGGTATGGTCTGACACCTGAATTGAGACCGCCGGGGGCGGCAAGGAAAACGATATGAACCGCGCGCTGGCCCTTCTGATCATCGGCCTGGCCCTGGGAGGCGGCATCGGCTTTGTTCTGGGTTCAGGTCAGGCCGCGACGCCCATGGACCACAGTGAGATGGATCATTCGATGCACGGGGGCGATGGCGGCGGCGGCCATGACCATGACGATCTGCTCGAAGTCACCGGCCCGGCGCCGCGCATCATGGCCCATGTGATGCGCG
>JAOXSD010000171.1 GCA_025800205.1 Silicimonas sp.
CACGATCTTGTCGTCCATCACCGTCAATTCGCAGTTGCCGCCGCGTTCCGCGGCCAGGTCCACGATGACGCTGCCGGGTTTCATCATCTCGACCATGTCCTTGGTCCAGAGGATCGGCGCATCCCGGTTCGGGATCAGCGCCGTGGTGATGACGATGTCGACATCGGGCGCCAGTTCGCGGAACTTCTCCAGCTGCTTTTCGCGGAATTCCGGGCTGGAGGGGGCCGCATAGCCACCCGTTGCCGCGCCATCCTGCTGGCTTTCTTCGAAATCGAGGAAGACAAATTCAGCCCCCATCGATTCGATCTGTTCGGATACTTCGGGACGCACGTCAAAGGCCAGCGTGATCGCCCCCAGCGACGTGGCCGTGCCGATCGCGGCCAGACCGGCCACACCGGCGCCCACAACCAGCACCTTGGCCGGCGGCACCTTGCCCGCGGCTGTCACCTGCCCGGTGAAGAACCGGCCAAAGTTGTTGCCCGCCTCGATCACCGCGCGATAACCCGCGATATTCGCCATGGAGGACAGCGCGTCCATCTTCTGG
>JAOXSD010000186.1 GCA_025800205.1 Silicimonas sp.
GGTGGTGCCTTTGAACGCCATATGTTCGAGGAAATGGGCAATGCCGTTCTGTTCGGCCCGTTCATGGCGGCCGCCGGCCTTGACCCAGATGCCGAGCGAGGCCGAGGCGAGGCCGGGCATATGTTCGGTGACAATGGTGACGCCATTGTCGAGACGGGAAAGATTGACGGTCACGATGCGCGCATCCCGCGGATGGTGGTCTGGAGCTGGCCCAGGTCGTTGGCGACCCGGGTGACGCGCTCGGGGCGTTCAAAGAGGTCGGCCATGCGGGCGGGCAGCGGTGGATGGATGCCGGTGGCTTCTTTCACGGCGGCGGGAAATTTCGCCGGGTGGGCGGTGGCCAGCGTGATCATGGGCGTGGCCGGTTGCGCCTGTTCTGCGGCCACATGGAGACCCACGGCGGTATGCGGACAGACCAGTTCGGCGCTGGTTTTAAGCGTCTTGGTGATGGTGGCACTTGTGGTGGCCTCATCCGCCATGCCGCTGTCATAGGTCGCGCGGAGGGCGGCCATGGCGTTGTCGGAGACATGGAAGGCGCCTGCCTTGAGGTCGTCCATCAGGGCGGCGACCGCCGTGCCGTCCTTGTCGTGCGCCCAGAAGAGCGCGCGTTCGAAGTTTGAGGACACTTCGATGTCCATCGAGGGCGAGATCGAGGGTTTGACGCCGGATTTGGCGTAAGCGCCCGAGGTCATGCAGCGGTGCAGGATGTCGTTCTGGTTGGTGGCGATCACCAGCCGGTCGATGGGCAGGCCCATTTCCTTGGCGATGAAGCCCGCGAAAATATCACCGAAATTGCCGGTGGGCACGGTGAAGCTGACGGGGCGGCCGGGCGCGCCCAGCGATGTAGCGGCGGTGAAGTAGTAGACTACCTGCGCCATCACCCGTGCCCAGTTGATCGAGTTGACGGCGGCGAGGCGCACCTCGTCACGGAAAGCATGGTCGGCGAACATGTCCTTCAGGTGCCGCTGGCAATCGTCGAAGGTTCCATCGACGGCAAGGGCATGGACATTGGCCTCGGTGGGTGTGGTCATCTGGCGGCGCTGAACGTCGCTGACGCGGCCATGGGGGTAGAGGATGCAGACATCGACATTGGCGAGGCCCTTGAAGGCCTCGATGGCCGCCGAGCCGGTGTCGCCGGAGGTGGCGCCGACGATGGTGATGCTTTCACCGCGCCGTTTCAGCACATGGGCGAACATCTGGCCGATGAGCTGCATGGCGAAGTCTTTGAACGCGAGCGTGGGGCCGTGGAAAAGCTCGCAAAGCCATTGGTTGTCGCCCACCTGTTTCAGGGGCGCGCGGCTGATATGGCCGAAGCCCTGATAGGCGTTGGCGATGAGGGCGCGGAATTCATCTTCGGTGAAGGTGTCGCCGATGAAAGGCCACATCACGGTGAAGGCGATGTCTTCGTAGGATTGCCCGGCCATGGCGGCGATGGTGTCGGCCGAGAGCTGCGGGATGGTTTCGGGCACATAGAGGCCCCCGTCGGGCGCAAGCCCGGTCAGCATGGTTTCTTCGAACGGCAGCACCGGGGAATTTCCCCGGGTCGAGATGTAGCGCATGTCTCTTCCTCAGTCAGACCGCTTGGCTGTACGCCAGAGCAGAAAGAATGTCATCCCCGCCCAGACCAGCGCAAGGCCGAACCATTGCACCGCATAACCGAGGTGGTTGTTGGGGATGCCGGAGGTGGTCACCGGCAGGGGTGTGGTGGGGGGTGTGTTCGGCGTGATTTCGCGGGCGACCACCAGCATCGGCTCGGTCTCCAGCAGGCGCGCCATCAGGGGGATGTCACGGCCATAGAGCGTGCCATTGGCGTCGGGTTCCGGGGTCCAGTCGTCGACCTCGTCGGGCCAGTGGAGATTGCCCTGCACCTGCGCCAGCCCCGGTGCGGTGCGGCGGGCCTCAGTCAATGGCTCAAGGGCGGAAATGGCGCCCCGGTCGACCATGATGCGGCGGCCACCATCGGTTTCGAAGCTTGCCACCAGCCGGTAGACCGGGCCGCCGGAATGGGAGAGGAACACAGGCACGTCATTGCCGTCGAAACGGCCTGAAACGGCGACCGGCTGGAAGCGGTACGCCTCGGCATCGGGCTCCAACGGCAGGGCGATCTCGGGGCCCGCAATCCGCGCCTCGATCTCGGCCAGAATGCCTTCTTTCCATTCGAGCCGCGCAAGCTGCCAAAAGCCGAAGGCGGCCAGGACGGCGCAGCCCCCTACCCCAAGGATCAATGGCACAATAAATCGCCGCATCCGGCTTTCACCCTTTCCCAAATACGCAAAAGGCCGCTGCAGCAGCAGCGGCCTTTTGGAGACGTTTCAGCTGGTTCAGCCGCCCCAGATATAGACCGCGGCGAAGAGGAAGAGCCAGACCACATCGACGAAGTGCCAGTACCAGGCGGCAGCCTCGAACCCGATGTGTTTTTCCTGCGTGAAGTGACCGGCGCGCAGGCGCAGGTAGCAGACAAAGAGGAAGATCGTGCCGACGATCACGTGGAAGCCGTGGAAGCCGGTGGCCATGAAGAAGGTCGCGCCATAGATGTTGCCCGAGAAGCTGAAGGCGGCGTGGGTGTATTCATAGGCCTGGAACACGGTGAAGATCAGGCCGAGGGCCACGGCGAGGATCAGGCCGGTCGCCATGTCCTTGCGGTTGTTCTCATGGGCCAGCGCGTGGTGCGCCCAGGTGGCAGCGGCGCCCGAGCAGAGCAGGATCAGCGTGTTGATCAGCGGCAGGTGCCAGGGATCAAAGGTCTCGATGCCTGCGGGCGGCCAGACGCCGTCCACCATCGGGCTTTCGGGGCCCATCGGGTACATGGCACTTTTGAAGAAGGCCCAGAACCAGGCGACGAAGAACATCACTTCGGACATGATGAACATGATGAAACCGTAGCGCAGGCCGATGCGCACCACGGGCGTGTGGTCGCCCACATTCGATTCCTTCACCACCTCGGCCCACCAGCCGAACATGACGTAAAGCATGCCGACAAAACCGATCAGGAACAGCCAGGGCTGTTGCAGGTTCTCGGGCGTGTTCTGACCGAAGGCCAGCACGAAGCCGAAGAGCATCACGAAGCCCGAGACCGCGGCCAGCAAAGGCCAGAGCGAGGGGGGCAGGATGTGGTAATCGTGGTTTTTCTCATGCGCCATGTTGTGTACTCCCTCGCACGATCAATTGTATTTTGGCTCTGCGCCTTGCGTTTCCAGCGCCGCCTGGTCCGAAGTGTACTCCTCGGGCAGGTCGGTTTCGTGGAACGTATAGGACAGTGTGATGGTCTTGACGAACCGGGCATCCGGGTCATCGAGAATTTCGGGCTCGACAAAGAAGGTCACCGGCATCGAGACGGTCTGGCCGGGTTCCAGCACCTGCATTTCAAAGCAGAAGCAGTCGATCTTCGAGAAATACGCGCCCGCCGAATAGGGGGCGACGTTGAAACTTGCCGTCCCGGCGATGGGCCGGTCGGTGGGATTGTGCGCCTCGTAGAAGGCGAGCCCCTCGGCGCCGATGCGCAGTTTCACCTTGCGCTGTTCGGGTTTGAAATCCCAGGGCATGTCCTTGGCCTTGGAGGCGTCGAAGCGCACCGTGATCTCTTCCTGAAGCGGTTCGTCCATCGCCGCTTCGGCCACATCGGTCGCCCCGCCCCAGCCGGTGACCCGGCAAAAGAGATCGTAAAGCGGCACCGAAGCCCAGGCGAGCGAGCCCATGGTCAGGATCACGCCCACCAGCTTGAACACGGTTTTGCGCTTGTCGGTCTCGAGGCTCATTGATCCGCCTCCTCGACTTTCAACTCCATGGCGGGCCGCGCCACATGGTCAAAGCGCTCGTTCAGTTCCCCCCGGGTGATCTTCACCATGGTCAGGCCGAAGATCAGCGCCACCATGGCCAGAAGCGTCAGCCCGACGCCCAGATTCCGCGAAAAGCGGCGGGTGTGGATCTCGTGGGTGGCCTTCAGCTCGCTCATAGCAGCCCCCGGATCACCGCATCCGCGATGAGTGCGACGAAATGCAGGAAGAGGTAGTAGAGCGAGAAGCGGAAGAACTTCTTTTCCACCGCATAGCTGTCGTGTTGCGCCTGCTCTTCATCCCGGCGCCAGATGTCCACGGCGCGTTTGACGAACCAGGCGTTGAGCCCGATGGCGGTGATCAGGGTCACCGGGCCGCCCACCGAAGTGAGCGCAAGCCAGATCGGCGCGGGCGCGAGGATCAGCGTATAGGCAAGGATGTGGCGACGGGTCGATTTGCGGCCATGGGTGACCGTCAGCATTGGCACGCCGGCATTGTCGTAATCCGACTTCATGAAGAGGCAGAGCGCCCAGAAATGGGGCGGGGTCCACAGGAAAATCAGCGCGAACATCAGGCAGGCCTCGAGCGAGACGCTGCCGGTGGCCGCAACCCAGCCCACCATCGGGGGGAAGGCGCCGGCAGCCCCACCGATGACGATGTTCTGGGGCGTCCAGCGCTTCAGCCACATGGTGTAGATCACCGCGTAGAAGAAGATGGTGAAGGCGAGAAGTGCAGCGGCCGCGAGATTGGTCGCAAGGCCGAGCATGACAACGGAGAGACCCGAAAGGCCGACGCCGATGGCGAGCGCCTCGCCCGGCTCGACCCGGCCGGACGGCACGGGGCGCGCGGCGGTGCGCTTCATCACCGCGTCGATATCGGCGTCATACCACATGTTCAGCGCGCCCGAGGCCCCTGCCCCCAGTGCGATGAAGAGGATGGCGGCGAACGTTTCCACCGGATGGAGCGAGACCGGCGCCACCAGCAGCCCCACAAGGGCCGTGAAGACCACGAGTGACATCACCCGTGGCTTCAGAAGCGCAACATAATCCCCGAAGGTGGGTTCATAGGGGCGCGTGGCGTTGAGGGCTGCGTCGCTCATGGTTTACTGGTTCGAAGCGAGCTGCTTGGCACCGGGTTCGACATATTCCCCGGCCTCCTGCGTGGCCGCGACCCAGGCGTCGTAATCGGCCTGGCTCACCGCTTTGACGGTGATCGGCATATAGGCGTGGCTGAGACCGCAAAGCTCCGAACACTGGCCGAAGTAGATGCCTTCCTGGCCTTCTTCCACCTTGAACCACAGTTCGGCCAGACGGCCGGGCACCGCGTCCTGCTTCACGCCGAAGGCCGGGATGGTCCAGGAGTGGATCACGTCGGCGCCGGTGACCTGCACCACGACGGTCTTGCCGGTGGGCACGACCATGGCGGTGTCGGTGGCCAGGGTGAAATGTTCGTCGGTGTAACCGGCGTCGGCCAAGGCTTGCGAGGTTTCCGGCGTCAGCTGGTTGCCGGTGTCGATGCCGATCATGTAGCCGTCGTAGGAAATCTCGTGATCGGGATATTCATAGCCCCAGTACCACTGGTAACCGGTGGTCTTGATGAAGACTTCGGCTTCGGGAATTTCCTGCTGCTTGAACAGCACCGGCAGGGAGAAGGAGCCGATGAAGACCAGCACCAGAATCGGGATCAGGGTCCAGGCCACTTCGATGGGCGTGTTATGGGTGAAGCCGGCCGGTTCCGGGTTGGCCTTCTGATTGAACTTGAGGATCACGATGGCCAGCAGGGCCAGCACGAAAAGCGTGATCGCGGTGATGATGATGAGAATCATCCCGTCCAGCCATTGCAGATCGCGGGCCAGTTCGGTGGCGGCCGGTTGAAAGCCCATGTTGCCCTGGGTGGGCGCCCCGATGATCGGAAGATCCTGGGCAAATGCCGCGCCTCCGGCAAAAAGCGTGGCGAAAGCGGTGGTGAAGGTTCCAAAACGCATGGCTATCGAATCCCGTTGGCGTGGTCCTGCAAGACACGCTAAGGCTCCTCCCTCGCGCGCCGGTTGTTCTTCCGGGCGTAAAAACCATATTAGAGGCCTAGGAACAAGTCGTGAGATTGCGGCATTCAGCCGCTCGGTTTCGCGCATCATCCGACATTTGCACAGAAAGCCAGCAGAATGACCGACCAGACCCCCTTTCGCCCGTTTGAGACGCTTCTGGACGAAGATCAGGCTTTGGGGCTTTTGCGCCAGGCGGTGGCCGGGGCCGATGACGGCGAGTTGTTCCTGGAACGACGCCGGTCCGAGATGCTGTCCTATGATGACGGGCGGGTGCGGAACGCCAGCTATGATGCGGCCCAGGGCTTTGGTCTGCGGGCGGTGAAGGGCGAAACCGCCGGCTATGCCCATTCGACCGAGATCAGCGAAGCGGCACTCGCCCGCGCGGTGGAGACCACGCGGCTTGCGGTCGGCGATGGCGGCGGCACCCTGGCGCAGGCGCCGCGGGCGACCAATGTGAAGCTTTACGGCGATGCCGATCCGATGGCGGATGCGAGCTTTCCGGTGAAAATCGACACGCTGAAGGAAATCGATGCCTTTGCGCGGGCGCTTGACCCGCGGGTGGTGCAGGTGTCGGCTTCCATGGCGGCCAGCTTGCAGGAGGTGGTGATTCTCCGCCCCGAAGGCCATGCGGTGACCGATATCCGGCCCATGACCCGCCTGAATGTCAGCGTGATCGTCGAGGAAAACGGGCGCCGCGAAAGCGGCGGCACCGGTGGCGGCGGGCGCCATGCGCTGACCGGGCTCATTGACCCCGCCCATTGGCAGGGGCTGGCGCGCGAGGCCTTGCGGATCGCGCTGGTGAACCTCGAAGCGGTGCCCGCGCCTGCGGGCGTGATGGATGTGGTGCTGGGGCCGGGCTGGCCGGGCATTCTTTTGCACGAGGCCATCGGTCATGGGCTGGAAGGGGATTTCAATCGCAAGAAATCCTCCGCTTTTGCCGGGCTGATGGGGCAGCAGATCGCCGCCAAGGGCGTGACCGTGCTGGATGACGGCACGCTCCCGGACCGGCGCGGTTCGATCACCGTGGATGACGAAGGCACGCCGGGGGCGAAGAATGTGCTGATCGAGGATGGGGTGCTGGTGGGCTACATGCAGGACCGGCAGAATGCGCGGCTGATGGGCGTCGCCCCCACCGGCAACGGGCGCCGCGAAAGCCATGCCCATGCGCCGATGCCACGGATGACCAATACCTACATGGTGTCGGGCGAAGAGGATCCGAAAGTGATTCTGGCAGGGCTAAAGGACGGGATCTATGCGGTCGGCTTTGGCGGCGGTCAGGTGGACATCACCAATGGCAAGTTCGTCTTTTCCTGTACCGAGGCCTATCAAGTGAAAAACGGTCAGGTCGGCGCGCCGGTGAAGGGCGCGACACTGATCGGCGACGGGGCGACGGCGCTGAAGCAGATCCGGGCGATCGGCAATGACATGGAACTGGACCCGGGCATCGGCAATTGCGGCAAGGCGGGCCAATGGGTGCCCGTGGGCGTGGGCCAGCCGACGCTGCTCATTGGCGGTCTGACCGTGGGGGGCGCGGCCGCCTGATTTTTTTTCGCAGGCCAGACCCCTTGTTTTCAAAGGCGTTCGGAGAAATCCGGGCGCCTTTCCAATAAAAAAACGAAGAAAAATTTCTTCATTAAGACGCCATTAACCCTGCACCGTCTATTCAATCCTCAGCAAGACGGCGGAGACAGGATGGCCAAGGATTTGTTCCCTTCCACCCACCCTCTCACCCCACCCCTCACAGAGGAAGAGTGGCTTTCTTGGCTTCGCCTCTTGCGCTCCCGACGTGTCGGGATTTGTACGTTCTTCAGGTTGATGACCGAACATGGCTCGGCGGTTGACGCGCTCGCCGCCTTGCCGAAGGTCGCCTTTGAGGCGGGCGTCTCGAACTACCAGCCTTGCCCCGAGCAGGTGGTGGAAGACGAATGGCAGAATGCCATGCGCGCAGGCGCCCGTCCCTTGGCCTTCGGCTCTGACGACTACCCTCCCCTGCTCTCTCACATTCCCGATCCGCCGCCCATTCTGTGGTGCATCGGAGATCTGTCGCTTCTGCAAAAACCGGCCCTGGCGCTGGTGGGCGCGCGCAATGCGTCTTCCCTTGGCACGCGGATGGCGCGCAAGCTCGCCTGCGATCTCGGTGCGGAGGGTCATGTGATCGCCTCCGGTCTGGCCCGCGGCATCGACACCGCCGCTCATCTGGCCGCTCTTGAGACCGGCACGATTGCGGTGATGGCGGGCGGGGTCGACGTGATCTATCCTTCCGAGAATACGGTGCTGGGTCAGGAGATTGGCGAGCGCGGGCTGCGTCTGTCGGAAATGCCCATGTCCATGGCGCCGCGCGCCCGCCATTTTCCCCGCCGCAACCGAATCATCTCGGGCCTCGCCCGCGCGACGATCGTGGTGGAGGCGGCCGCCAAGAGCGGCAGCCTGATCACCGCACGCGGCGCGCTGGATCAGGGCCGCGAGGTCATGGCGGTGCCCGGCCATCCGTTCGATGCCCGCGCCTCGGGCTGCAACATGCTGATCCGCGACGGCGCGACCCTGGTGCGGTCGGCCCGCGACGTGATCGAGGCGCTGGAGGCTCCGGCCCCCGAGCCCGCCCCGACGCCCGATGCCACGCCCGATGCGACGCCCGCCGTGCCCCTTGAAATCCGCGATCTCCATCAGCTGATCCTCGACCGGCTCGGGCCCAGCCCGCTGCCCGAAGATCAACTTATCCGCGACCTGGATGCGCCTGCCGATCAGGTGACGCCCCAGGTGGCCGCACTGGAACTGGAGGGACGGATCGCGCGGGCGCCGGGGGGGCTTCTGACCCGCACCGACGCCGCCTGATCCCCGCCCCCGAACCGTGGCAAAGCTGCCCGCACGGGCGGTGCTTTGCCGCCCATTCCCACATCACCACATTGACAATCGCTGGAAAGCGCCCACATCTACCGCCGCCAGTGCCCCCCGTTTCCGAAAGGTCTTTCATGCCCGTTGTCGTCGTCGAGAGCCCCGCCAAGGCAAAGACAATCAACAAATATCTTGGCAACGACTACACCGTTCTGGCCAGTTACGGCCATGTGCGCGACCTGCCGCCAAAGAACGGTTCCGTCGATCCGGACGAAGATTTTCTGATGAAATGGGAGGTGGCGTCCGATTCGAAAAAGCACATCAAGGCGATTGCCGATGCGCTGAAGGACGACCCCGCCCTGATCCTCGCAACCGACCCCGACCGTGAAGGCGAAGCGATTTCCTGGCATCTGGAAGAAGCGCTTCGCAGCCGCAAGGCGCTAAAGAAAGACACGCCGGTCTCCCGCGTGGTGTTCAACGCGATCACCAAATCCGCCGTCACCGAGGCGATGGAAAACCCGCGCGAGGTGGATCAGGATCTGGTCGAAGCCTATCTGGCGCGGCGCGCGCTCGATTATCTCGTGGGCTTTAACCTCTCGCCCGTGCTCTGGCGCAAACTGCCCGGCGCACGCTCGGCCGGCCGGGTGCAATCGGTCTGCCTGCGCATCATCGTCGAGCGCGAGATGGAGATCGAGGCGTTTCGCGCCCAGGAATACTGGACGGTGAAGGCGCAGCTGGCGACCCCGCGCGGTCAGGTGCTGGAAGCGCGGCTGACGGTGCTGGGCGGCGAGAAGCTGGAAAAATTTACCATCGGCGATGAAACCGCCGCCGAACTGGCGGTTCAGGCGATCAATTCGCGCGATCTGACCGTGCAATCGGTCGAAGCGAAGCCCGCCAGCCGCAACCCCTCTGCCCCCTTCATGACCTCGACGCTTCAGCAGGAGGCGAGCCGCAAGTTCGGCTATGGCGCCCGCCAGACCATGCAACTGGCCCAGCGGCTTTATGAGGCCGGGCACATTACCTATATGCGGACCGACGGGATCGACATGGCCCCCGAGGCGGTGACGGCGGCGCGCGATGCGATCAGGGATCGTTACGGCGCCAGCTACGTTCCGGAAAAACCGCGCATTTACAAGAACAAGGCCAAGAACGCCCAGGAAGCCCACGAATGTATCCGCCCGACCAATCTGGCGGCGGATGCGGGCACCATCGGGGTCTCTGATGCGGATCAGAAAAAGCTCTATGACCTGATCTGGAAGCGCACGCTGGCGAGCCAGATGGAAGGCGCGCGGCTCGAACGCACCGTGGTCGATATCGGCAGTGCCGACGGGCAGGTGATGCTGCGGGCGACCGGTCAGGTGGTGCTCTTTGACGGCTTCCTCAAGGTCTATGAGGAAGGCCGCGACGATGTGGTCGATGATGACGACAAGGTGCTGCCGCAAGTGATGCAGGGCGAACCGATGGACAAGCGCCAGGTCACGCCGGAACAGCATTTCACCCAGCCGCCGCCGCGCTACACCGAGGCGACTTTGGTCAAGAAGATGGAAGAGATCGGCATCGGCCGCCCCTCCACCTATGCCTCGATCGTCACCACGATTCAGGATCGCGGCTATGTGCGGAAGGAAAAGAACCGGCTGTTCCCCGAGGACAAGGGGCGGTTGGTCACGGTGTTCCTGACCAATTATTTCCGCCGCTACGTGGGCTATGATTTCACCGCCAAGCTGGAGGATGAGCTTGACGACATCACGGCGGGCGAGCGCGAGTGGAAAGATGTGCTGGCGCGGTTCTGGCGCGATTTTTCGGCCGCCATTGCGGAGACGGCGGATCTGCGGATCGGGGAAGTGCTCGACAAGATCAACGAGGTGCTGGAGCCGCATCTCTTCCCGCCCAACGAGGATGGCAGCGATCCGCGACTTTGCCCGAATTGCGGCGCGGGGCGGCTTTCGATGCGCACCGCGCGCTCGGGCGGCGCCTTCATCGGCTGTTCGAATTATCCCGAATGCCGCTACACCCGCGCCTTCGGCCCCCCGGGCACCGAACCGGAAAGCGGCATTCCGCCCGAGGGCAAGCTCTTGGGTCAGGACGAAGGCGACAACATCTGGGTGCACAAGGGCCGGTTCGGGCCTTATGTCCAACGTGGCGAGGTGACCGAAGAGATCAAGAAGCCGCCGCGCCAGGGCGTGCCCGATGGCTGGGAGCCTGCGGAAGTGTCGCTGGAAGAGGCGGTGAAGCTGCTGGCCCTGCCCCGGCTCATTGGCCCGCACCCGAATGACGGCGTGCCGATCTGGGCCAATATCGGGCGCTACGGACCTTACCTGAAATATGCCGAAAGCACCTCGTTCAAGGGCGGCATCAATGCCAATCTCGAAACGATCGACGAGGTCTGGGAGATCGGCATGAACCGTGCGGTGCAGCTGATCGACGAAAAAGCCGCCTCTCGCGGACGCGGTCGGGCGGCGGCCAAGACGCTGAAGGAGCTGGGAGACCACCCGGATCGCGGCGGCATGGTGGCGATCATGGACGGCAAATACGGGCCTTACGTGAAATGGGAAAAGGTCAATGCGACCATTCCCAAGGAGACCAAGCCGGAAGATGTGACCATGGAAATGGCCGCGACCCTGATCGAGGAACGGGAAGCCAAAAGCGGCAAGAAACCCGCCCGCAAGAAGGCCGCGCCGAAGAAGAAAGCGGCGCCCAAAAAGAAAAAGGCCGAGACCTGACCGTGACCATCAAGGCGCCCGAAGCCTGCAATTCCATGGCGGAATTGCGCGCGCAGATCGATCTTCTCGATGGCGAGCTTGTCGCGCTTCTGGCGCGGCGGGCGGGCTATATCGATCGGGCGATCGCGCTGAAACCGGCCGAGAAACTCCCTGCGCGGATACCGGATCGTGTCGAGGAAGTGGTGGCGAATGTGCGTGGACGCGCAGAGGATGCGGGCCTTGAACCGGAGATTGCCGAGCGGATCTGGCGCGAATTGATCGAATGGTCGATCCGCCGCGAGGCGAAGGTTCTGGAACCGAACGGCACTGGCAGCTGAGCCGGTCCGGGCGCGCCGCCAGGGTTTCCCCGCAAAAAACACAAAATT
Organism: Silicimonas sp.; assembly: GCA_025800205.1. GTDB lineage: Bacteria > Pseudomonadota > Alphaproteobacteria > Rhodobacterales > Rhodobacteraceae > CALKXV01. The sequence goes on from JAOXSD010000186.1 coordinate 11,735, forward strand.
GTCCCGGGATTGTTCATTAATCGGAAACAACTCCTTAGAATTGCCGTATTCGCTGCGTAGGTCTTACGTAATGGCACTGAATACAACGCCACACACATCCCCTCGTGTCCCCAACGCCGCGGCTGAGACGTCGCGGCGTTGGCGCGATTGGGCCTTGCTGGGCGGGTTGCTGCTGTTGGTGGCGCTCGGACTGGCCGGGCTGGCTGCGGCCACTGGCTGGGCCGAGACCTGGGAGGCGCTGATGTCGCTGACCGGCGCCAATCTCGCACTTCTGCTGCTCCTCAGCCTTGTCAATTACGCCGCCCGCTGCCTGCGCTGGCATCTGTTTGCGACCCGGCTGGGGCTGGCCACCGCGCTCCTTCAGAACAGCCGCCATTTTCTGGGTGGCTTTGCCATGTCGGTGACGCCCGGACGGGTCGGCGAACTCATCCGCATGCGCTGGCTGAGACGGGAAACCGGCTGGTCCTTTGAACGCACCGCGCCGCTGGTGCTGGTGGACCGGGCCGCCGATCTGGCGGCCATGGCGCTTTTGCTGGCGCTGGCATTGGCGCTGTCGACCACCGGCATGACCGGCGGCGTGCCAGTGGTGATCGCGGCCCTCGGCGCGGCCATCGTGGTGACCCGGCCGCCGCTTCTCTATCGCGCCGCAGGGATCGGCCATGCGCTGACCGCCCGCCGACTGCCCCGGCACTTCGCGCGCATGCGCCGCGCGTCCCAGTCGCTGCGCGCCTTTTCCAGCCCCGAGACCCTGATCCTTGCAGGGGTTCTGGGCCTTCTGGGCTGGCTGGCGGAAGGCTATGCCTTTCATCTGTTGCTGGTCTGGCTCGGCGCCGAAATCGACATGTGGCGTGCCATCGGGATTTTCGTCTTTGCCACTCTGGCCGGCGGGCTCACCGGCGCGCCGGGGGGCCTGGGCGGCGCCGAAGCCGCCATGGTGGCGCTGCTGGCCCTGGACGGGGTGCCGCTGGAAACCGCCCTGCCCGCCACATTGGTCATTCGCGTGACCACGCTCTGGTTCGCCGTATTGATCGGATTGCTGGTCTTCCCGGCCGCTGAACATCGCTCGAGGATTGCTCAGAATGCGTTGGAAAACTGACACTTACACCGGCTGGGGCCGGGTGCATGGCGCCACCGGCGCGCTGGCGCGGCCCGAGCGGGCCTCAGCGCTGGAAGCGCTGATCGCCGAGGAGCCCGCCCCCGCCATCGGCATGCGCCGGTCCTATGGCGATGCCTGTCTGGCCCAGGACCGCCGCGCGGTGGACATGACCCGGCTCGACCGGGTGCTGGAATTTGATGGCGAGACCGGCGCGCTTCATGTGGAGGCCGGCGCGCGGATCGGCGATCTGCTGGCGGTCTTTGCACCGCGCGGCTGGCTGCCCCCGGTGATGCCCGGCACCGGCTTTGCCACCGTGGGCGGTGGCATTGCGATGGATGTTCATGGCAAGAATCACCACCATGCGGGCTCCTTCGGCCAGCATGTGACCGAGATCACCCTGATGACCGGCGCGGGCCCCCGGGTGATCACCCCGGAGGCGGATGCGGCCCTGTTCAAGGCCACCGTGGGCGGGCTGGGCCAGACCGGACCGATTCTCTCGGCGCGGTTCGGGCTTTTGAAGGCCAAGGGCGACGTGATGGTGGTGACCGAGCGCCGGGTGAAGGATTGGGAGCAGTTCCTGACGCTGCTGGACGGGTCTGATGCGACCTATTCGGTGGGCTGGATCGATGCCACCGCCCGCGGCCCGGCCCTGGGGCGCGGCATTCTCGAGGAAGGCGAAACCGGCGGCGGTCTGATCAAACCCGCCAAGCGCAGCCGCAAGGTGCCGTTTGATGCGCCGGGCTTTGCCCTCGCCCCGCCGATTGTGCGCGCCTTCAACCAGGCCTATTGGCGCCGGGTGCCCGAAGCCGGGCGCACCAGCGTCAAGCGGATCGACGATTTCTTCTTCCCGCTCGACAAGATCCATGACTGGAACCGGCTTTACGGCCGCCAGGGGTTTCATCAGTTTCAATGTGTGGTGCCGCTCGATCAGGCCGATGCCCTGCGCAACATGCTGGTGCATATCGCCAATTCCGGCTTTGCCTCGCCGCTGGCGGTGCTCAAGCGGATGGGTCCGGGGCGCGGCGGCTTCCTGTCCTTCCCGATGGAGGGCTACACACTGGCGGTGGATTTCCGCAACCGGCCCGGCGCGGTGAAGCTGATCAACCTGCTGGAAGGCATGACGGAGCAGGCCCGGGGGCGGCTTTATCTGGCCAAGGATGCCCTGGCCACGACGGGCCGGATCCGCGCCATGTATCCCGATCACGGGGCCTGGCTGGCCGAAGTCTTGGCGATTGATCCCGAGGGGCATTTTGCCACCGACCTGACCCGCCGCCTGAAACTGAGAGAGACCACATGAGCGACACCTGGATCATTCTCGGCGCCACATCGACCATCGCCCGGGTGATGGCCCGGCAGCTGGCCGAGCAAGGCGCCCATCTGGTGCTTGCGGGCCGCGACATGGGCGATCTGGAGCGCTCCGCCAGCGATTGCAGCGCCCGGGGTGCTGCCAGTGCGCAGGCGGTGGCTTTTGACGCCCGTGATCCCGAAAGTTTCGAGGGCGCCTTGGCCCTGGCCGAGACGGCCGAGGGCGCGGTGAATGTGGCGGTCTTCGTGGGCTCCATGCCACCCCAGGAGGACATGGACGCCGATCCAGGCCTGATCGCGGGCGTGGTGACCGACAGTTTCACCGGCCCGGCGGCCTTTCTCACCCGCATCGCTCCCCTGATGGAGGCGCGCGGCAAAGGCTGCGTCGTGGGGGTCGGATCGGTCGCGGGCGACCGGGGGCGTCTGGGCAACTATATATATGGTGCGGCCAAGGCCGGGTTTCACACCTATCTTTCGGGGCTGCGCAATCGTCTGGGGCGGTCGGGCGTCCATGTGGTGACGGTGAAGCCGGGCACGGTGGACACGGCGATGACCTGGGGGATGGAGGCGCTGCCCTTCCTGGCGCCGCCTGAAAAGGTCGCGGGCGACATTCTGCGCGCGGTGGAGAAGAAGAAGAACGTGCTTTACACGCCCTTCATCTGGTGGCCGGTGATGACGGTCATCAAGTCGATCCCCGAGGGGGTTTTCAAGAAGCTGAAGATCTGACGCCCAATCCGGCCAGGTGCGAGCGGTTTTCGCGGCAGATTGCGCGCCAGACCGGAGGGGGAGAGCGGCCGCTGCGGAGCGGAGGGTAAGGAGCCGCTCTAGTTTCCGCCCGCCGCCCTGTGGCCGGAAAAAACGCAGCCATCGCTGACGAGAACCGGCGGGGTCACGCAGAGGCTGCGCGCCACGGACCAGGCCGCCAGCACCTTGGGCACATAGGCGCGGGTTTCCCGGTAGGGCGGCACGCCCTGGTGTTCGGCCACCGCCCCCTCGCCTGCATTGTAGCCCGCAAGGGCCAGCACCGGGTCGCCGCCAAACTCGCCCAGCAGCCAATCGAGATAGGTCACCCCGCCCTTGATGTTCTGGCCCGGGTCATTGCGGTCGGTGACGCCGAAGCGTTCGGCGGTGGCGGGCATGAGCTGCATCAGACCGGCCGCTCCTGCGGGGCTCACCGCCTCCACCTGACCGGCACTTTCCACCGAGATCACTGCCAGCACCAGCGCGGGTGAGACCCGGGTGCCGATGGTGGCGGTCAGAATTTCGATCCCGTGGCGCTCGACAATGGCCAGAAGCGTATCGAGCCGGGGCGTGCCGATCCTTGTGGCATTGTTCTGCAGCACCTCCATGGCCTTGGCAAAGCGCAGCGAGGGATCGGTGTCGCGGGCGGGCGAGACCGCCTCCCAGTACCAGTCGAAGGGTGTGGGCGTCTCGGGGGTGAGCCCGGGTGGCAATTGGGTTGCGGCCTCCGGGCGCGGATCGCCGGGCCTGCGCGGGCTGGAGCCGGGGGTGATGCGATAGATTTCCGCCTCCGGGTCAATCTGCACGCGGATGCGTTTCCCCGCGCCACTCTTGGGCGGCGCGACCCGCTTGAAGGTGAAATCACCTCCGGTCTGGCTCGTGGTCTGCGCCTCGAGCGCGGCAGTCGGAAGGAGGCAGGCGAGCGCAAGCAGGATCCGGGCGAGACCGACGGGTCTGGGGGGCATGCTGGGATCCTTCATTATTCCTTAGGGTCCATGGGGGAAACTTCGCAGAATCCCGGCGTTCCGACCAGCCCGAATGGGGCACATTGTTCACCAGAACGAAAGAATACTTAAGGAGCGCAAAGATTGATGCCGATTCGCCAACGGGAAGATTTCAATAATCATTATTTTTCAGTGACTTAATGTGTTTTTGCCAAGAAGGTCGGTCGGTTGGAAAATTGTACGACCGACGCCCAACTCTCGCCCAGATTAACCGGCCATATAGGCTCATCCAACGGCGGACGAAGACCGGAAGTGAGAGGCCTGTCCCGCAGACGGATAAATGTTATGAGCGTGCTAATGGAGGGACATATGAAACTGTTCAACGCTTTTCTGAAAGACGAATCTGGTGCCGTGACCGTTGACTGGGTGGTGCTGACCGCTGCCATCGTGGGCCTCGGCCTGGCTGTTCTGACCTCGGTCAGCGGCGGCACCACATCCCTCGCTGGCAAAATCTCCAGCCACATGGCCACCGCCAGCGTCGGCCTCTAAGACATAGAGCCAGCGTGGGTCCGGTCGGCTGCCGACGCAGCCGGTGCGAACCCTCTGATCCAAGCGGCCGCGCCAACCGGCGCGGCCGCTTCATGACAAACGCCGCGATCCGATCGGGATGAGACACGGGACGCGGAGGGTAACATCGCCGAACCTGGCCATCTGCAGCCCCGGCGATCCTACGGCCAGGGCCGTTCCCTGGTGTAACCGACACGCGGAGGGGAACATGCGCGTCACATTCAAATCTTTTCTCGCGTCCGAAAGCGGCGCCGTCACCGTCGACTGGGTGGTGCTGACCGGCGCCATCGTCGGTCTCGGCTTTTCTGTCATCGCACTCGTCAGTGGCGGTGCACTGGACCAGTCGAGCGGGCTTGGCGTCCATCTCAGCGATCGCGAAATCTCGGACTATTTGAAAAACTGAGGCCAGAATGGCCATCGCGGAAAATGCGCGCAACATTGCACGACTAAACCGCGTTCCATCCACGCTTTCGCCACAATCCGTCTTCATTTGACAAGGTGAGCCAAAGGGTGGTGGGGCCCGCCTTCGCGAGGGCCCTGAATCAGAAGAGGGTTATGTTATGCGATTGGTATTCGGATTAGTGATGTTGATCGGCATCGTGCTGGCCGGGGCTGCGGTCTATCTGGCAAGGGATTTCATCGGTCAGCAACAGGCCCAACTGGCCGCCGCCGAAGCCGCCAAGAAAGCCATCGTGCCCACCGCCGATGTCTATGTTGTCATCAAGCAGAAACGCTACGGACAGCGCCTGACCCTTGAAGATGTCAAGAAGGTCCGCTGGCCCAAGGCCGCCATCCCCGAAGGCACCTTCACCTCCGAGGAGGACCTGTTCCCCAAGGGCACCGATGTGCCCCGCTCGGTCCTGCGCACCCTCGAAGCCGGTGAGGCCGTGATGGAAGTCAAGGTCACCGGTGCCGGTGAGGATGCCGGGGTTTCGGCCCGGCTGTCACCCGGCAATCGCGCCTTCGCGATTCGCACCGACGTGACCTCAGGTGTTTCGGGCTTCCTGCGCCCGGGCGACCGGGTCGATGTCTACTGGACCGGCAGCATCCGCGGCGGCCGCAACGTGACCAAGCTGATCGAGGCCAATGTGCGCCTGGTGGCCATCAACCAATCCGCCGACGAGGATCGCAGCGGCGCGGTTGTCGCCCGGACCGTGACGGTGGAAGTCTCCCCGCACCAGGTCGCCGCCCTCGCCCAGGCCCAGTCCAGCGGCCGGTTGTCCCTGTCCCTTGTGGGCGCCGACGACAATATCGTCAGCTCCGATGTGGAAGTGGACCAACGCCGCCTGCTCGGCATCCAGGAAGAACAAGTGGTTCAGGAAGAACGGAAATGTTTCATCAAGAAGCGGGTCAATGGGGAGCTGGTCGACACCGCCGTGCGCACCCAATGCACAAACTGACCCGCTGACGAAGGCCATGGAATTGCCGGACGGACCGCCGCCCGTGAGGGACACCTGACCGATCCGCCCCACGGCGCGGCTGTGACCGCCGCGCCGCAAGGCCCCGGTACGATCTTTCCAAAAAAAGACGGGATCAACGCGCCACCATATCCGGTGGCGTGTTTTTCTGTTGACGCAAGCGCTGGACCTGTGTTGCGCTCTCTCCACATTACATTTGTGTCTTAATCCGTAGATTGTTGAAAAAATATGAACATTGACGCATCGTCGCGCCCATACGGGCGTGGACCCGGCAAACGAGGCGTGATCGGAAAGGCAGGTCACATGACAATAAAAAATCTTCTGAGGGCAGCCTGTCTTGGCCTAGCCGTCACAGCGACCGCCGCCTCCCAGGGGGGCGCACAATCGCTGACCATTATGCAGGGGGAAGCCTCGACGGCACTGGCGGTTCCGATGAACCGCGCGGTGGTGGTCGAAGCGGACAACCCCTTTGCGGAACTGAGCATCGCCAATCCCGGCATTGCGGATATCTCGACCCTGTCGGACCGTACGATCTATGTGCTGGGCAAGGCACCTGGTCGCACGACCCTGACCCTTCTGGGTCCCGATGGCCGTCTGATCACCAATGTCGAAGTGCAGGTGACCCCGGATCTGGCCGAGTTCAAGGAACGGCTGCGGCAGATCCTGCCCGGCGAAGGCATCGAAGTGCGCACCGCCAATGACGGGATCGTCCTGTCGGGCGTGGTCTCCTCGATCGAGAAACTCGACCGGGCCCTTGACCTGGCCAACCGCTACGCGCCCGATCGGGTGTCGAACCTGATGGTCGTGGGCGGCACCCAGCAGGTGATGCTGAAAGTGCGTTTTGCCGAGGTGCAGCGCACGGTGCTGAAGAACCTCTCGACCAGCCTCAACCTGGTGAATGCGGGCGATTTCTCGATCGGCACCGGCAGCGCCAACCTGGCAGGCAATATCACCAACCCGGCCACCTTCAGCCCCGATGGTCTGGCCCAGGGTCAGCTCGGCGTGGTGGGCGAAATCGGTGGTGTCGGCGTGGCCGTGCTGTTGGAAGCCCTGGAAACCAAGGATCTGGTGCGCACCCTGGCAGAACCGAACCTGGTCGCCCTCTCCGGGCAGGAAGCCAGCTTCCTTGCGGGTGGCGAAATCCCGGTGCCCGTCGACAATGGCGACAATGGCGTCACCGTGGAATTCAAGCCCTTCGGTGTGCAGCTGAACTTCATCCCGCGGGTGCTGGACGGCCGTCGGATCAACCTGGAACTGAACGCCGCTGTCTCCTCCCCGGATGCGCAGATCGGTGTCACCTCCGGCGCGATCACGGTTGTCGGCTTCAACCGCCGGGAAACCGAAACCACCGTGGAAATGCTGGACGGACAGAGCTTTGCGATCTCCGGCCTGCTGCAGGATGACTTCACCGACACGGTCAATCAGGTGCCCTGGCTGGGCGATCTTCCGATCCTCGGCGCGCTGTTCCGCAGCACCAACTACCGGCGGTCGCAATCCGAACTGGTGGTGATCGTGACCCCGCATCTGGTGACCCCGACGCGCGGCGAAGCTCTCGCCCTGCCCACCGACCGGGTGCGTCCGCCCACCGAGGCCGAGCTGTTCCTCTTTGGTCAGACCGCCCGTCCGGCCGGAGCCCCCCGCTCCGGTGCGGCCGCCGAGGTCGCCAAGCAGGACTTCACCGGTTCCTACGGCTACGTGATGGAGTGATGGCAATGAACCTGATGACAAAAACCGCAATGTCCGGGGCCGCGCTGATCGCTCTGGTGGCCTGCGAAGGTCCGGTGGGACAGGTCTGGCACATGGAAGCCGGCGCCTTTCTCGACGAGGGTGGCTTCGGCAACCCGACCATGCAGAACATGATGGCGCAGATGTGCGCCGGTCAGGCCAAGGGCTATATCGTCCCCGACCCGATCGTGGTCCAGGGCGCCAAGGGGTCCGGGTCGAGCGCGCCGCGTCGCGGCTATGTGATGTGTTCGGGCCATATGAACGGCAAATATGCCCAGGTGGTGTTCGACAGCTATATCACCAGCGCCCAGCCGACCTCCGAACTGGGTGGCGGCCTGGCGGCGATCGAATCGTCCGGCGGCGAGTGATCGACCCGCAGAACCAAAAGAGAACATAACAATAGATAAGGGGCGGCCACAGGGCCGCCCTTTTTCATTCAGATCGTTGTTGGATACCGAATAATTACGATCTTTTAGCCGCAATGTCGCCAAACTTGCCCGGCAGGCTCAGTCCATGGGTGAATTGCGTCGAGAATCGCAAATCATCCCAAAAAAAGACGATTTGTCCCCGTTTCCGGCGGGGGGGCCCAGAACGGAAGGACGTGAGGGTATGACGAGCAACGCGGCTTTACAGGACGAACCGGCCCAGATCATGGCCTGCACGATCTCCCGCGACGTGCAGAATTTCGACCTGCTGATCGAGGATATGGAAAATGCCTGCGGCGAAAGCTGGGGGGATCTGTCCCTGCAGGATGCCAATGTGTTTTTCGACCAACCCGAAGCCGATGCGCTGGAATTCGTCGTTCTGGCCATCGACCAGGAGGACGAGGCGGAGGTCGACCTGATCGCCGATCTGGTCAAACGGGCCTCGGATCAGAAGATCAAGGCGCTGATCGTGGCCGAAGAGGTCAGCCCGATCGTGCTGCACAAGCTTCTCAAGATCGGTGCGGAAGAATTCATCCCCTACCCGCTTCCCGATGGCGCGCTTTCCGATGCGATCGCCCGCATGCGTCAGCGCGAGGAAGAAGCCGCCTTGGTGGCGGCCAATCTGCAGAACAATCTCAAGGCCACCGGCGACCGCGACGGGGTGGTGATCCCGGTGCAGGGCCTGGCCGGCGGCACCGGCAGCACCACATTCGCGGTGAACCTGGCGTGGGAACTGGCCAATGTGGATGCCGGTGACGAGGCGCTCCGGGTCTGCCTGCTGGATTTCGATCTGCAGTTCGGCACCGTGGCCACCTATCTCGATCTGCCGCGCCGGGAAGCGGTGTTCGAGATGCTCCAGGACACGTCCAACATGGACAGCGACAGCTTCATGCAAGCCCTTCTGACCTATGAGGAAAGGCTGCATGTGCTGACCGCGCCGGCGGATCTGATCCCGCTCGACATCCTCGGTCAGGAGGACGTGCAGAAGATCCTCGACATGGCGCGGCAGAATTTCGACTACGTGGTCATCGACATGCCCACCACCGTGGTGATGTGGACCGAGACCGTGCTCAACGCCGCCCATGTCTATTTCGCCACCACCGAACTGGACATGCGGTCGGCCCAGAACACCCTGCGGATGATCCGCGCGCTCAAGGGCGAGGACCTGCCCTATCAGAAGCTGCGCTATGTGATGAACCGCGCCCCGGGCTTTACCGATCTCAACGGCAAGAGCCGGGTCAAGCGGATGGCCGAGAGCCTCGACATCACCATCGAAGTGCAGATGCCCGACGGCGGCAAGCAGGTGGTCCAGTCCAATGACCACGGCGTGCCGCTTTCGGAAGTGGCCGCGAAGAACCCGCTGCGCAAGGAATTGCAGAAGCTTGCGGAATCGATCCATGAAACCAATCTCGAAGCCGCTGAAGGCGCCTGAATAGACAAGGAGCAATTCGTTGTTTTCTAAGTATAAAAAAGGTGACGAAGCGGGCAAGGGCCCCAATCTGAAGGCGGTGCCCGGCGGTGCCGAGGCCACCCCCAACGTCCCCGTCGCGACCGAAACCGCGGTCGAAAGCCAGCGCCGCGTGCAAAGCCGCACCCCCGCCCAGGCCGCCCCGGTCGACAAGGAGCGCAAGCGCAAGGAACGGCTGGGCGAAATCAAGCTCGAACTGCACAAGCGGCTGCTCGACAATCTCAACCTGTCGGCCCTGGAGAACGCGACGGAAAGCGATCTGCGCTCCGAGATCGTCGCGATTTCCGGCGAGGCGCTCGACGAGATGGGCGTGGTGCTCAACCGCGAGGAACGCCAGACCCTGAACCAGGATCTCTATGACGAGGTCACCGGGCTCGGCCCGCTGGAACCGCTTCTGAAGGACGACACGGTCAACGATATTCTGGTCAACGGCCCGCAGCAGGTTTTCGTTGAACGGGCGGGCAAGCTGGAACTGACCGATACCACGTTCAAGGACGAACGCCACCTGTTGCGGATCATCGACAAGATCGTCTCCGCCGTAGGCCGTCGTGTCGACGAATCAAACCCTTACGTCGACGCCCGTCTGGCCGACGGGTCGCGTTTCAACGCCATGGTGCCCCCCATTGCGGTGGATGGCTCGCTGGTCTCCATTCGTAAGTTCAAAAAGGAAAAGCTGGCGGTCGATGACCTGGTGAACTTCGGCGCCTTTACCGAGGAAATGGCCGCCTATCTTCAGGCCGCCGTCGCGACCCGGCTGAACGTGATCGTCTCAGGCGGGACCGGTTCGGGTAAAACCACCACGCTCAATGCGCTGTCTTCCTTTATCGACGACAGCGAGCGGATCCTGACGATCGAGGATACGGCGGAACTTCAACTGCAGCAGACCCATGTGGGCCGGATGGAAAGCCGCCCGCCCAATGTGGAAGGCAAAGGTGCCGTTACCCAGCGCGATTGTCTGAGAAACGCGCTCCGGATGCGCCCCGACCGCATCATCGTCGGGGAGACCCGCGGCGAGGAAGTGATCGACATGTTGCAGGCCATGAACACCGGCCACGACGGCTCAATGACCACGATCCACGCCAACTCGGCCCGCGATGGCGTGTCGCGTCTGGAAAACATGATCGCCATGGCCGGGATCGAAATGCCGATCAAGGCGACCCGGTCGCAGATCTCCTCGGCTGTGAACCTGATCGTGCAGGCCTCGCGCCTGCAGGACGGCTCGCGCCGCATGGTCTCGATCACCGAGGTCACGGGCATGGAAGGGGAAGTGATCTCCATGCAGGAGGTGTTCCGCTACCAGCGCGTCGGGCTGACGCCGGACAACAAGATCATCGGCCATTTCACGGCAACCGGGGTCCGGAGCCATTATTCGGAACGGTTCAAGATGTGGGGCTACGACCTGCCGAGCCAGATCTTCGAACCCTTCGCGGCGGAGTAACAAGTCATGGTGATTTCTGCAGAACCGCTGATCTATGGTCTGATCTTCCTTGCTGTTCTTGCCCTGGTGCAGGGCATCTATCTGACCGTCTTCGGCAAATCGATCTCGCTCAACAGCCGGGTCAACCGCCGCCTCGACATGCTCGAAAAGGGCGCCGGGCGCGAACAGGTGCTCGAACAGCTCCGCAAGGAGATGTCCCAGCACATGCAATCGAAGAGCATCCCGCTCTATTCGATCCTCGCCGACAAGGCGCAGAAGGCCAACATCGCCTTCACCCCGAGCCAGCTGATCATGGTGATGGGGGTGCTGACCATCGTCGCCTTCTTCCTGTTGAGCTTCGGCACCGGTGCGTCGCTGCCGATCCGCATCGTGATTTCCATCGCCATGGGCGTGGGTGCGGTGTTCATCTGGGTCAACAAGACCGCCAAGAAACGGCTCGGCATGATCGAGGAACAGCTTCCCGAAGCGGTGGAACTGATGGTGCGCTCCCTGCGCGTCGGCCACCCCTTCTCCTCTGCCCTGCAGATCGTGTCCAAGGAGGTGCCCGACCCGCTCGGCACCGAGATGGGCGTGATTTCGGACGAGGCCTCCTATGGCCGCGACGTGGGCGAAGCGCTGAAAAACATGGCCGAACGGCTGGACATGCAGGATCTGCGTTTCCTTGCGGTCTCGGTGACGATCCAACAGACCTCGGGCGGCAACCTCGCGGAAATCCTCGATGGTCTGGCCAAGGTGGTGCGCTCGCGCTTTCGGCTGTTCCGCCGGGTGAAGGCGATCACCGCGGAGGCGAAATGGTCGGGCATGTTCCTGTCGATGTTCCCGATCCTGGCGCTGATCATGATCAACGTGATCCAGCCGAATTATTATGACGATGTGAAGGACACGGCCTATTTCATCCCGGCCTGTCTGGTGGTTGCAGCTTTCCTGGTCGTGAACATCTTCGTGATGCGCATGCTGGTGAACATCAAGGTTTGAGCCCATGGAACAAGTGAAAGCTCTTTTCGATCAGGCCAATGCCTTTCTGACCGCGCAATTCGGTGAGCTGGGCCCGCTTCTGATCGTCGGCGTGCTGGGGATGTTCCTCATCCTGCTGACCCTGCCGATCCTTCTGAAGAAGGAAAAGGACCCGTTCGACCAGATCAAGGCCGCCGCCCGGGGCGAGGCCATGAAGGACGAGGCCGGCAAGCCCAAGCTGCGGCGCGGCCGCGGCAAGGGCGGCGACAAGCTCGACAAATATGCCTCTTTCCTCGAACCGCAGGACGAACAGGAATATTCCGACATCAAGCTCAAGCTGATGCAGGCCGGCTACCGCTCCAAGGATGCGGTGCGGACCTATCACTTCCTGCAGTTCCTGCTGGGCGTGCTGTTCCTGATCTTCGGCATCATCTATGCGATCTACAGCTCGGTGTCGGGCGAGCCCTCGACCCAGGCGCTGATCATCTCGGTGATCGGACCGGGCGCGGCGGGCTATATGCTGCCGAAATACTGGGTGACCAAGCGCCAGCAGACCCGTCAGGAAGAGATCACCAACGGCTTCCCGGATTCGCTCGACATGATGCTGGTCTGCGTCGAAGCCGGCCAGTCGCTCGACCAGGCCATCGTGCGCGTCTCCAAGGAGATCCGCGCCGGTTTCCCGGCCCTGGCCGATGAATTCGAACAGGTGGCCGGCGAGATGAAGGCGGGCAAGGACCGCACATCGGTGCTGCGCGACATGTCCGAACGCGCAGGCGTGCCCGATGTGGCCAGCTTCGTGACCGTGCTGATCCAGTCGGCCAGTTTCGGCACCTCGATTTCCGAAGCTTTGCGGGTGTTCTCGGCGGAAATGCGCGACAAACGCATCATGCGCGCGGAAGAAAAGGCAAACACCTTGCCGACCAAGATGACCCTTGCCACAATGATGCTGACGGTGCCGCCGCTTCTGATCATCCTGATCGGGCCTTCGGTCCACGGCGTTGTCGAAACCTTGAGCAAGGCAAACTTCTAAAGGTCTGAATGGGTGGGAAAAATCGGATTTGGGCGGCGCTCGCCCTGATGGCTTTGGCCGCTTGCGACAGCGCAGGCGGCCTTGGCACGTCCGACGGCGGCGGTTTTGCGCCCGCCGGCCGCCCCCTCTTCGAGCAATCGGTTGACGGGCTCACCGTCGGTCATCGGCTTATGGCGGCGGGCGAATATGAGCTGGCGCTCAAGGCCTATCTGCGGGCGGCCTCCGAACAGGGGGTCAATGTGGATGTGCTGTCGGCCATCGGATCGGCCAATCTCGCACTTGGCCGGCTCGGTCAGGCCGAGGAGATCCTGCGCCGCGCCACCGAGGCCGACGAGACCTTCCCCCCGGCCTGGAACAACCTTGGCGTGGTGCTGATGGAAAAGGGCCATTACGGGGAGGCGAGCCGGGTCTTCAAACTGGCCTTCGCGCTCGATTCCGGACAAAGCGCGGAAATTCGCGACAACCTGACCAAAGCCCTCGCTAAACTGGAAAATCCTGAGTATTCTGAGGATGAAACGTTCCGTCTGGTGCGACGGGGGCGCGGGTTCTACCAGCTTCTCGAGACACCTAAAGACCCATAAACGGGCAGGACGGGCCAGAGCAGTAAGGGAAGAATGCGATGCGGTATGCTGGACTTGTCTCGCTTTGCCTGATCGGCAGTCTCGGCCTCGCGGGCTGTGAACGCGGCATGTCGGACGAAGATGTCGACAAGGCGATCAAGGACGTCAATGTCATCGACGAGACCAATCTCAACGAGGTGATGCTGACCGTGGCCGACCCCAATGAAGCGGTGGCCTATTTCCAGCGCACTTCGGCGGCCAATCCCGAGCGGATCGACCTGCGCCGCGGGCTGGCGATTTCGCTGGTGCGCGCCAAGCGCCCCGATGCGGCGGCGAAGGCCTGGGATGCCGTGCTGGCCCTGCCCGAGGCCACCGCCGGTGACCGGGTGCAATATGCCGATGCGCTGATCCGCGCCAACAAATGGGAAGCCGCCGAGGCGCAGCTCAACCAGGTGCCGCCGACCCATGAGACCTTCAAACGCTACCGGCTTGAAGCGATGATCGCCGACAGCAAGAAGCAATGGGACAAGGCCGACAGTTTCTATGAGATTGCGGTGGGGCTGACGACCAAACCCTCGGGCACGCTGAACAACTGGGGCTATTCGAAGCTGACGCGCGGCAAGTACAAGGAAGCGGAGAAGCTTTTTGGCGAGGCGCTGACCTATGACGCGGGCATGTTCACCGCCAAGAACAACCTGGTGCTGGCCCGCGCCGCCCAGCGTAAATACGACCTGCCGGTGGTGCCGATGACCCAGCGCGAGAAGGCGGAGCTGCTTTACACCGCCGCCCTGTCGGCGATCAAACAGGGCGATGTGAGCACCGGCAAGTCGCTTCTCACGGATGCGATCGAGACCCATCCGCAGCATTTCGACGCCGCCGTGCGCAGCCTCGAAGCGCTTGAAAACGCAGCATAAGACCACGAACGGAGCGTCCCGATGGACAGCAGCTGGATGACCGCAGCCTGGGCGCTGCCCTTTGTCATACCGATCACGATCTGGGTGTCCTGGAGCGATATGGCGACGATGAAGATCCCCAACAAGGCGGTGCTGGCGCTGATGGTGGTCTTTGCGGTGGTCGGGCTGATCACCCTGCCCTTTGGTGACTATCTCTGGCGCTGGTCCCATTTCGCCGTGGTGCTGGTGGTGGGTTTCGTGCTGTCCGCCGTGGGCGCGGTCGGCGCGGGGGATGCGAAATATGCCGCCGCCATGGCGCCCTTTATCGCGCTCAGCGATCTGGGCTTTTTCTGCTTCCTGCTGGGCGCCACGATCCTGGGCGCCTTCACCCTGCACCGGATCGCGCGCGCCTCTGCAATCCGGGCACGGTTCGACCATTGGGAAAGCTGGACCCACCGGGCCTTTCCCATGGGATTTGCCCTGGCGCCAGCGTTGATGTTCTATCTGATCTTTGCGCTGCTGGGCAGCTGATCGTCAGGTCTATTCCGGGTAAGTGACGGAATACAAAGCCAGAACCTCGCTGTCCCTCAGAAGCTCGAACCGCGCGCCGGTCTTGGCGAGATCTTCCAGCATGATTTTGCGGACCCGGACCACGGTGCTGCATTTGGGCACCACGACATAGTCTGACGCTGCCAGCCCCGGCGCCCCGCCATAGTACCATGGCGCGCTGCCCTCGGGGTGCGCGAAGGGACTGTACATCCACAGCCACGAGAACGCATCGGCGAAGAAGATCGTGCTGCCCGGAGCAACCCCGCCCGCGATCAGATCGGCGCTCAGGGTTTCGAAGAAGGCCTGCGACCCCGCCAGCCATTGGCAATGGGCGAAGGTCACGCCGCCGAAGTCGGGCATCGGATCCCGTTCGATCACCTCGGTGTAGCGCGACCAGGCGGCGATCTGTTCATCCAGATGGGCCTGCACCGTGGTGGTGTAGACCCGGTCATGGCGCAGGAAAACATCCGCGTAGTCCGGCGCATCGGGCAGCGCAGGCAGGAAGCGCTCGGTCTTCTGTATCGCATTCTTGATCGGCGAATTCGCGTGATAGAAGAGCGGCGGCAGGTTGAGCGCCAGCGCCGCAACCGCCGCGCCACTCATCAGCCCGCGCAGATCCTGCCCGGCCCAGGTTGCCTGCCTCGCTGCAGGACGCAATTGCAGCACCAGGAGGGCCAGAAGCCAGATCCAGCTCGGCCCGTTGCCGAAATTCTGATAGGTCACATAGACGAAGCCGGGCACCAGCAGCAGCAACCCTGTGCCCGCCGCCGTCCATTCCGTCTGGCGCACCATCAACACGATCAAGACGGCCAGCAGGGTGACGCCGAAATAGGGGGCACTGCCGACAATCTCGGCCAGAGGCACGCCAACGGAGGGACGCACGGTGGAGCCTGCCACCTGGCGCAGATCCCCCAGATAGGCCCCCCAGAACGCCGGGCCGAAGGCCAGCGTGATCGCCAGAGCCACCAGCGCCCCACCCGTCAGCACCGCAAGTAGGCCCGCCCCCCGCCAGCGCAGCCAGACCGCCAGCAGAACGCCCGGTCCGAGGGCCACGAAATAGGTCATTTTGATCAGCGCCAGCGCGCCACCCAGCAGGCCGATCACGAGGCCTTCGCCCCAGATCCGCGGGCGACCGCGCTCGGGCAGGAGCGCGAGCGCAATGGCCGCGAAGGCCAGCGCCCAGCTCCAGCGGTTGTAATGCATCGAGATCGACACGCCGCCCTCGGTGCCGCCATAGTTCAGCGTCAGCACCATCCCCAGCACCAGGACACCGAAGGCCCAGGCCAGCGCCGGGGAAAACCGGCTGACCCCGATGCGGACGAGAAGCGGGAGCAGCAGAAGCGCGAGGCCGATCTGGGCGAGCATGAAGGCCCGGCCCGCCGTGACCCCGGCCTCCATCAGCGCCGAGACCGGCAGAAAGCCCAGAATGCCCAGGGGGGTGGGATAATCCAGATGGGGCAGATCCCCCGCCTGCATCCGGAGGAGAATATCGAGAAAATGATAGGTATCCCCCTCATGGAGGTCCAGATAGAGCCCGCCCTTGACCAGGGTAACCCCGCCAAACAAGGCGACAAAAATCATAAGGCCCGATGCGAGCACCAGGGGGTTCGGCCTGCTCATTCCCCATCCTTTTCCATTATTTGGCCACAATAGCCGTTCATCTTTCGTCCAGCAAAGCTGTGTCAGGCTTTATTGTCTGGAATGGGGCAACGGCGCGGCAGGGATAGATCAAAAAGACCAATAATGTGAGTTAGGCAACCGCCATGAACATGGAACCGCAGAACGTCATTGCACCGCCCGCGCCGCGCTCGATCGAGGGGATGCAACTCCCCATCGTGATGATGCGCGACATCCTCTTGAAAACCATGTTCCGGATGAATGTGGAAACCTGCGAGGCGGTGGCCAAGAACATCTGCCTGCCGATCCCGGTAACCCAGGAACTGATCGACATGGCGCGGGAACAGAAGCTCCTGCAATCCACCGGGACGCTGCATGCCAATTCCGGCGGCTCCATGGGGTATCAGCTGACCGATGCCGGCAAGCAGCGTGCCCTCGATGCCCTGGCCCAATCGGAATATTACGGCGCCATGCCGGTGCCGCTTGAAGTCTATGCCGAACAGGTCAAGCGCCAGTCGATCCGCAACATCCAGGTCACCCGCGACCAGCTGACCGCCGCCATGGGCCATCTGATCCTGCCCGATGAGCTTCTGGACCATTTGGGGCCGGCGGTGGGATCGGGCCGGTCGATCCTGATGTATGGCCCGCCGGGCAACGGGAAATCCTCGATCTCGAACGGGATCCGCGACGCGCTGGGGGACAAGATCTATGTGCCCCGCGCCATCGAATACACCGGCCAGGTGATCACGGTCTATGACCCGATCGTTCATTCCGCCGCCGAAGCCCAGGAAGACGATCCGAATTCCCTGCGCCGCACGTCGAACCGGTTCGACACCCGCTATGTGCTCTGCGAACGCCCGACGGTGATCACCGGTGGTGAATTGTCGCTGTCGATGCTCGATCTGGTCTACAACCCGACCGCGCGGACCTATCAGGCGCCCCTGCAGCTCAAATCCACCGGCGGCATCTTCATCGTCGACGACCTTGGCCGTCAGGAAGAACCGCCCCAGGCGCTGGTCAACCGCTGGATTGTGCCGCTTGAGGAAAACAAGGACATCCTCGCCCTGCAATCGGGCGAAAAGTTCGAAGTGCCTTTCGACACGCTGGTGATCTTCTCCACCAACTTCCACCCGAACGAGATCTTCGACAAGGCCGCGTTGCGCCGGATCTTCTTCAAGATCAAGATCGACGGGCCGGATCAGGAGGATTACCTGAAAATCTTCGCCATGGTGGCGCGCAAGCGCAAGATGCCGCTGGACGAAGACACGCTGGTCTATCTGATCAAGAACAAATACCCGACGATCGACAATATCTATGCGAACTATCAGCCGATCTTCCTGGTCGACCAGATGATCGCGATCTGCGAGTTCGAAGGCATCCCCTATCAGATGTCGCCCGAACTGATCGACCGCGCCTGGGCGAACATGTTCGTGAAGGAAGAAAAGATCGTCCACTGACCCAGCCCATTCGCCCCGCTTGAGCGGGGTGATCACGCCCGGAGGCCCGAAGCCCCCGGGCGTTTTGCGTCTCCGGATGGAAACAAACGCAGGACGCCTGTGTTTTCTTCGCCCGCACCCGGTGGTAGTTTCGATCCAAAACCGGAGCGCGCCCGTGCAGGATCCCCATCTTCTGACCTTCACCCAGATGAAGAACGAAGGCCCCTTCATTCTTGAATGGGTGGCCTGGCAGCGGCTGATCGGCGCCGACCAGATCGTGGTGCTGAGCAATGATTGCGACGACGGGACCGATGCGATCCTCGACCGGCTGGACCGGATGGGCGTGCTGCGCCACCTGCCCAACCCGATGGCCATCGCACCGGGGGATTCGCCCCTGCGCGCCCGGCCCCAGGCCACTGGCTTTGCCTATGGCCGCCTGCTTCGGGAATGGCGCGACGCCGATTACATCCTGCTCTGCGATGTGGATGAGTTTCCCTGTTTTCGCGACGGCGACACGACGCTCAAGGGGCTGCTCAAGCGGCTCGATTATCCCGATGTGCTGACGCTCGCCGAAGTGCCTTTTGGCGCGGGCGACATCACCACCTTCGAAGACCGGCCGGTCACCGGCCAGTTCACCCAAAGCGCGGGTCTTGCCCCCGGCAAATGGCGCAGCCGCCGGGGGTTCAAGTCGATCTGCCGCAATGACGAGCGCATGGTGATCCGCAATCACCGGCCCCGGGTGCTGCATCGTCATGCCCGCGCCTTGCGCTGGCTGGACGGATCGGGACGTGATTTTCCCGAGGATCTGCGCCTCGAGCTGCACAAGGGGGGCGATTGCCGGGGCATGTATGATCTGGTCGGGCTGAACCATTATGCGTTGCGTTCGCTCGAAAGCTATCTGGTCAAGGCGGCGCGCGGTCAGCCCATGGGCGGCCATATCAACCAGCGCTATTTCCGCCAGCGCAATCAGGTCCGGAACCAAAACACCGAGATGCTGGCCGCCCAGCCCCGGATCGAGGAGGAAATCGCGCGGCTGAAATCCGACCCGGAGCTGGCCGATCTGCACGCCGCAGCGGTCGCCGCCCATCGCGCCAAGATCGACATGTTGAAAGCGACACCGCTTTATCAGGAGCTGATCGCGCTCGCCCGAACCGCCAATGCCTGAGCCCCTGCCCGCGCGGTTTCGCGACTGGTTCGCAACGCGCGGCTGGGCGCCACACCCCCATCAACTGGCCCTACTCGAGGCCGCCGCCCGCCCTGCGCAATTGCTGATCGCGCCCACCGGCGGCGGCAAGACGCTGGCCGGTTTTCTCCCCTCGCTCAAGGAATTGGCCGACGGCGGCCATGACGGGCTCCACACGCTTTGTGTCTCGCCGCTGAAGGCGCTGGCGGCCGACATCAAGCGCAATCTGGCCACCCCCGTGACCGAGATGGGCCTGCCCATCCGCATCGAGGACCGCACCGGCGACACGACACCGACCACGAAGAAACGCCAGCGCGTCGATCCGCCCCATATCCTGCTGACCACGCCGGAAAGCCTCGCACTTCTGTTGTCCTATGAAGATGCGCCCAGGATGTTTGCCGGTCTCAGCCGGGTGATTGTCGATGAAATTCATGCCCTTGCGGAATCGAAACGCGGCGATCAGCTGATGCTGGCCCTGGCCGAACTGCAGGCGCTCTGCCCCGACATGCGGCGCCTTGGCCTTTCGGCCACCGTCGAAGACCCCGGCGCCATTGCCCATTTCCTCGCCCGTCACCCCGACCCCTGCCCGATCTTTGAGGCCGATCCCGGCCCCGAGCCCGACATCGCCATGCTGGAGACCGAAAGCCTGCCGCCCTGGTCCGGCGGCGGCGGCAAATACGCGATCCGCGAGGTGCTCGATCAGGTGCGCCGGCACCGCACCACGCTGATCTTCCACAACACCCGCGCCCAGGCGGAGATTTTCTTTCACCAACTCTGGCTCGCCAATGAAGACGGCCTGCCGATCGGCATTCACCATGGTTCGCTGGCCAAGGCGCAACGCGAGAAGGTCGAAGCGGCGATGGTGGCCGGCGAATTGCGCGCCATCGTCTGCACCGGCACGCTGGACCTGGGCATTGATTGGGGCGATGTGGATCTGATCATCCAGGTGGGCGCACCGAAGAATGTCAAGCGGCTGGTGCAGCGGATCGGGCGCGCGAACCACCGCTACAACGCCCCGTCAAAAGCGCTGATCCTGCCCGCCAACCGCTTTGAAGTGGTGGAATGCCTGGCCGCGCTTGACGCGGTGCGCGCCCGCGATCTGGACGGGGAGCCGCGCGGTCCGGGGCCGCGCGACGTGCTGGCCCAGCACATTCTGATCCGCGCCTGTCGCGGGGATTTTGACGCGACCGAACTGTTCGGGGTTTTCCGCACATCCGGGGCCTATGCCGATCTGTCGCGGGATGATTTCGACGCCTGCCTCGACATGGTGGCAACCGGCGGCTACGCGCTTCGGGCCTATGACCGGTGGCAGCGGTTGAAGCAGGATGATCAGGGGCGCTGGCATTTGCGCGACCCGCGCGCGGCGGCTCAGATCCGGCGCAATCTGGGCACGATCCAGGACACCGAGACGCTCAAGGTCAGGATGAAAAACACTCGGGGCGGCAAGGCGTTGGGCGAGATCGAAGAAGGGTTCGCGGCCAGCCTGACGCCCGGCGACACCTTTCTGATCGGCGGGCGGATCGTGCGCTATGAAAACCTGCGCGAGATGGTGGTCGAAGTCACGCCGCGCGCCGACAAGGCGCCCAAGATCGCCACGTTCAACGGCACGAAATTCGCCACCTCCACCCAGCTCAGTGACCGGATTCTGCGGATGTTCCATTCCGAGGATTGGTCGCATTTGCCCGATCACACGGCAGAGTGGCTGCAGTTGCAGCGGGCGCGGTCGAAACTGCCCACGGGCGACCGGATTCTGGTGGAGAGTTTTCCCCAGGACGGGCGACAGAACACCTGTTTCTACGGCTTTGCAGGGCGCAATGCGATGCAGACCCTGGCGCTCTTGATCACCCATCAAATGGAGGCGGCGGGATTGGGGCCGCTGGGGTTCGTGGCGACCGATTATGCGGTGCTGATCTGGGGGCTGGACGCGGTGCCGAATCCCGAACCGATGTTCCAGGCCGACGCCCTGCGTGCGGCGTTCGAGACCTGGATGTCTGGCAACGCCTTGATGAAACGCACCTTTCGCGCAACGTCGACCGTCGCGATGATGCTGGAACGGAACCATGGGGCGAACCGGCGCAGCGGGCGGCAGACGACGTTTTCGTCTGATATTCTCTATGACACGCTGGTGAAGTACGACCCGGGCCACCTGATGCTGACCATCACCCGGGAGGAGGCCCGACGCGGGCTTGTCGATTTCGGGCGGATCGAGGAAATGCTGGCGCGTACCGGCGGCCGGGTCGATCACATGGTGCTGGACCGGGTGACGCCGCTTGCCGCGCCGCTCTTTCTGGAGCCAAGCCGGATCCCGATCAGCGGTGAGGGGCGCGAACGGCTGCTGGCCGCCGAGACCGCACGGCTGATGGAGGATGCGGGGCTCAGCCGTTAAGCTTCATGACCAAAGGTTAACGGCGGTTTCTACTGGCAGAGCTGTTCGATGACCCGTGCGAGGAAGGCTTCACCCGCGTCCATCTGTTCGATCGTGATGAATTCATCGGCCTGATGGGCCTGCGCGATGTCGCCCGGTCCACAGACCGCGGCCGAGTAACCGGCAGATTGAAAATGCCCGGCCTCGGTGCCGTAGCTGACCACGTGAGAGGCATTGTCGCCGGTGATCCCGCGGATCAATCTCTCGGCCGGGCCGTCGTTTTCGGGCGCCAGGGGCGGGACGTCGAACATCGGGGTGAGCGTGATCCCCGCCGAGGGCGCGATGGCTTTCATGTCGGTTTCGATCCGGGCGACTTCGGCTTTGAAAGCGGCCATGCGGGCCTCGCGATCATCGTCGGGGGTAAAGCGCCAGTCGATGGCGAAATGGCAATCGCCGGCGGTGATGTTATGAGCGGTACCGCCCGAAATCATGCCGATATGCACCGTGGTGAAGGGCGGCGTGAAGATCGCGCCCATGGCCCCGGGCGTCTCGGCGCGGATCGCGTCGTTTTCGCGATTGGCCCAGTCGATCAGCCTTGCCGCTTCCATGATCGCATTGACGCCTTCGTGCATCAGCGAGGAATGCACTTCAAAACCAGTGACATGCACGTCGAAGCCGGAGCTGCCCTTGTGGCCGGTGACGCATTTCATCATCGAAGGTTCGCCAATGATGGCCAGTTCCGCCTTGGGCAGACCGGCGGCCTGCATCGCCTCAATCAGCGGCGGCGCGCCCGCGCAGCCAACTTCCTCGTCAAAGGACAGCGCCACCTGCAGCGGGCGTTTCAGATCGGCCTTGAGCGCCGCCTGCAGCGCGTGCAGCGCCAGCGCGTCAAAGCCTTTCATGTCGCAGGTGCCACGCCCGTAGAGCTTGCCGTCTCGTTCGGTCACGGTGAAGGGATCCGAGGTCCAATCCTGCCCCTCGACCGGCACCACATCCGTATGGCCGGAGAGCACGACGCCCCCTTCCACATCCGGCCCGACGCTGCAGAAGATCGCCGCCTTGGTGGGGTCATCGGCCTTGGGCATCCGGTGCGCCTGAATGCCCAGATCGGTGAGATAGGTTTCGACCCAGTCGATCAGCGGCAGGTTGGTGCCGCTGGAAACCGTCGGGAACCCAACCAGGGCGGTGAGGATGTCGCGGGCAGTCATGTCACTCATCCTTCGAACCCGCCCCAATTGCCTTTGAGCACGAAATGGCCCGGTGCAACCTCATCATAAGTTGAAGGCTCAGGTCTGTGATCCACCGGGAAGATCGGCGACGGGATCGGTTTGAAATTCAGATCGCGTTCGCTTTTGCGCTGCCGCGGATCAGCCACGGGCACGGCGGAGAGAAGCTGGCGGGTATAGGCGTGGCGCGGGTCTTCGAAGATCGAGCCACGCGGCCCCAGTTCGACGATCCGGCCCAGATACATCACGCCCACCTGATGGCTGACCCGTTCGACCACCGCCATGTCATGGCTGATAAAGAGCATGGAAATGCCCATCTCGGCCTGAAGTTCCATAAGAAGATTAAGCACTTGTGCCTGAACGCTCACGTCGAGCGCGGAGACAGCCTCATCGGCGATGATCAGTTTCGGGTTGAGCGCAAGCGCGCGGGCAATGGCGATCCGCTGGCGCTGACCGCCCGAGAGTTCATGCGGATAGCGGTGCATGAAACTGCGCGGCAGTTCCACCCGGTCGAAAAGCTGGCGGACCTTTTCGTGCCGTTCGGCGGCGTCGCCAATGCCGAAATTCAGAAGCGGTTCAGCCACTTGATCGGCCAGTTTCATCTGCGGATTGAGCGAGGCGAAGGGATCCTGAAAGATCATCTGCATGTCGCGGCGGGCGGCGCGCAATTCCTGGGTGCCGAAGTCCATCACGTTCTTGCCGTCGAGCCAGACCTCGCTCGAGGTGGGTTCCACCAGACGCAGGACCGAGCGGCCGCAGGAGGATTTGCCGCAACCGGATTCGCCCACGAGCGACAGGGTCTGGCCGGCCTTGACCTGAAAGGACACGTCTTCGACCGCATGAACATTGGCGACCGTGCGGCGCATCAGCCCGCCCTTCACCGGGAAGCGCGTGGTCAGATGCTTTACCTCCAGCAAGACCTTGTCTTCCTTGGGAAGAATCTGTGTGGCCTCGATTTCTCCATCGCCCATCAGGCGCATCAGTTCGGGCGCCGGTTTGCCGCGCATTTCGCCCAGCTTCGGCACGGCGGCCAGCAGCGCCTTGGTGTAATCGTGGGTCGGGTTTTCGAAAATCTGTTCGACCGGCCCCTCTTCCACCTTGTTGCCGCGGAACATCACGACGACCCGGTCGGCCATCTGGGCGACCACGGCCATGTCATGGGTGATGAAGAGAACGGCGGTGCCGGTTTCGCGTTTCAGCCGGTCGATCAGCGCGAGGATCTCGGCCTGGATCGTCACGTCGAGCGCGGTGGTCGGTTCATCGGCGATCAACAGGCGCGGTTCGCAGGCCAGCGCCATGGCGATGACCACGCGCTGACGCATGCCGCCGGAAAGCTCGTGGGGGTATTGTTTCAGGCGGCGTTCGGGTTCCGGGATGCGCACCTGACGCAGCAACTCCAGCGCCCGCTCGGTCGCCTGCTCCTTGGTCATGCCCTTGTGGACGATCAAACCTTCCGTCAACTGCCGCCCGACGGTGAACACCGGGTTCAGCGAGGTCATCGGCTCCTGAAAGATCATGCCGATCTCGTTGCCGCGAATCGTGCGCATGATGTCGTCACCCGCATCGGCCACGTCGATCACGCCGCCCTCGCCCCGGTTGAACAGCAATTCGCCACCCGCGATCTCGCCACCGCCGAATTCCACCAGCCGCATCAGCGAGAGCGACGACACCGATTTGCCGGAGCCCGATTCGCCCACGATACAGACGGTTTCGCCCGGGCTGACATCGAAACTGACGTCTTCGACCCCGACGACAGGGCCTGCCTTGGTCTGAAACTCGACGCGCAATTGGCGAAGCGAGGCGAGCGGCTGGTCAAGCATGGGATTCCTCAAGAGCTTTGGCTGCACGACGCTAGCCACGGCCAGCCGCCGGTGTCAAACCGCTCGCCGGAAATTTGAGCGCTTGATAAAATTTTCCGCAGCGTCCTGCCCTGAACACCCCGGCAATGCTTGCAATCCGGGCGCAAAGTGTCCGACATTGACGTACACGTGCCCGAGAGGGGATGACCAAAAGAAGTGGGACGCAGTGCGCATAGGGACGAGCTGCCTTTATCAAACCCGTTTCAAACCTGCCGAAAGGCAGGCCAATGGGCACGACCGAATCCAACAAGGAGAGAACACATGAAACTCATGACAGCCCTTCTCGGGGCGGCGGCTGCCGTGGCGATGACGCCGATGGCAATGGCCGCCGATGGCGAGCGCGGCCGCGATGGCGAAGTCAAGATCATCTACTGGCAGGCGCCGTCGATCCTGAACACCTATCTGTCGGGCGGCACCAAGGACAGCGAAGCCGCGTCGCTCGTGATCGAACCGCTGGCCCGCTACGACACCGAAGGCGTGCTGGTGCCCTATCTGGTGGACGAGGTTCCGACCGTGGCCAATGGCGGCGTGTCCGAAGACCTGACCCAGATCACCTGGAAGATCACCCCGGGCCTTGTCTGGTCCGATGGCACCGCCTTCACCTCGGCCGATGCCAAGTTCACCTATGAATACTGCACCCATCCCGAAGGCGGCTGCGCCTATGCCACCAAATACGAGGGCGTGAAAAGCGTCGAAACCCCCGACGATCTGACCGTGGTGGTGACCTTCGACAAGCCGACGCCGAACCCCTACGGTCCCTTCGTGGGCTCCGAGGCGCCGATCCTGCAGGCCGCGCAATTCGCCGACTGCATCGGCCCGAAAGCGCCCGAATGCACCGAAGAGAACTTCAACCCGATCGGCACCGGCCCGTTCACCGTCACCGAATTCAAGCCGAATGACGTGATCACCTTTGCCGCCAACGAAAACTACCGCGAAGCGGGCAAGCCCGCCTTTGCCAAGGTCACCTTCAAAGGTGGCGGCGACGCGACCGCAGCTGGTCGTGCCGTGATGGAAACCGGCGAGTTTGACTATGCCTGGAACCTCCAACTCGCCCCCGATGTGATCGCCAAGATGGAAGAAGGCGGCAAGGGCACGCCGGTGGCCGGCTTCGGCCCGCTGGTGGAACGCATCATGCTGAACAACACCAACCCTGATCCGGCCCTTGGCCCGGACGAGCGGTCGGTGATCAAACCGCATCCGTTCCTGGGTGACCCGGCGGTCTACAAGGCCATGTCGCTGGCCATCGACCGTCCGCTTCTGGTGGAAGTGGGCTATGGTCAGGCCGGCAAGGTGACCTGCAACTGGGTGCCGGTGCCTGCGAACTATGCCTCGACCACCTTCACCTGTGACACTCAGGACATCGCGGGTGCCAACAAGATGCTCGATGATGCGGGCATCGTGGATACCGATGGCGACGGCGTGCGTGAGAAAGACGGCGTGCCGCTCAAGGTGCTTTACCAGACCTCGACCAATGCCGTGCGTCAGGACTTCCAGGCCCTGATCAAGCAATGGTGGAGCGAGATCGGCATCGAAGCCGAGCTGCGCAACATCGACGCTTCGGTCTTCTTCGGCGGTGATCCGGGCTCGCCGGACACGTTCCAGAAGTTCTATGCCGACGTGGAAATGTACGCCAACACGTTCAACGGCACGGATCCCCAAAGCTATCTGGGCAACGGTCTGTGTGACAAGGCTCCCTCGCCCGCGACCCAGTGGCAGGGCGAAAACGTCTCGCGCTTCTGCATGGAAGAATTCGACGCGATCCATGCCGAACTGGCCAACACCGCCGACATTGCCAAGCGCGGCGAACTGGCGGCCAAGCTCAACGACCTGATGATCGAAAACGGCGGCATGATCCCGCTGGTGCACCGCGGTCGTCTGTCGGCCCATGCCAATTCGCTGGGCGGCGTTGCGCTCAACGTCTGGGACAGCGAGCTGTGGAACATTGCTGACTGGTACCGCATCAGCAATTGATCAAACTGTCGGGCGGGGGTAACCCCGCCCGACCACCTGGCGGGGCGCCCCTATGCTGACTTACACCATCCGCAGGCTGATCCTGAGCGTGCCGACGCTTCTGTTCATCAGCCTGGTGATCTATCTTCTTCTGGAACTCGCCCCCGGCGATCCCATGGCCCAGGTGCCCCTGACGGTGCCGCCCGAGGTCAAGGAAAAGATGCGCGAGGCGCTTGGCGTGGGCCAGCCCTGGTACATCGCCTTTCCGAAATGGCTCTATCAATTCTTTGTCGTCGAACCGATGTATCTGATCGACGCGATCTTCGGCACGACGATGACCGAAGGCGAACAGCGCGTGATCTCCTGGCAGACCCGGTCGCCGGTGATGGACATCGTGGTGCAGCGCCTGCCCCAGACGCTCTGGGTGGTCGGTGTCGCCTATGTGGTGGCCATCGCCATCGCCCTGCCGATCGGGATCTATTCCGCCTACCGGCAATATTCCTGGTTCGACAATGCGGGCACCTTCGTCACCATGGTCGGTTTCTCCGTGCCGCCGTTTTTCTCCGGCGTGGTGGTGATCGTGGTCTTCTCGGTCTGGCTGGGCTGGTTCCCGTCGATCTATGACACCACCCATGAGGTCGATGACTGGGACAGTTTCGTCAAACAGCTCAAACAGATGGTCATGCCGGTGATGGTGCTGGCGTTGCAGATCACCTCGCAGCTCTCGCGTTTCATGCGCGCCTCGATGCTGGACAATCTCAATCAGGATTACGTCCGCACCGCCCGCGCCAAGGGGCTGGGCGAGAAAACCGTGGTCATGGTCCATGTCCTGCGCAACTCGCTGATCCCCGTGGTCACGGTGATCGCCATCGGCATCCCGTCGATATTTGGCGGTGCGATCATCACCGAACAGGTCTTCAAGGTGAACGGGATCGGCCAGTTGCTGATCACCGCGATCCAGGCCAATGATCTGCCCATGGTGCAGACGCTCACCTTCATCTTTGCCGTGCTGATCGTGCTCTTCAACCTGATCGCCGACATCCTTTACGGCATTCTCGACCCGAGGATCCGCTATGACTGAACCTCTCTCCATGGATGCGGTCGAACCGACCGCCCCGCCCAAGTCGCAATGGGCCGATGTCTGGGCCCAGTTCAAGGCGCATCGCGGCGCGATGATCGCCAGCGCGCTTCTGGCGGTGATTGTCGCCGCTGTGCTGATCGGCCCCTGGCTCTGGGGGATCGATCCCACCAAGCTCGATATTCGCGCCAAGGACATGCGCCCGATCTTCACCGTGCTCTGGGATGGGGACGCCAAGGTCGGCTGGAACCATCCCCTGGGCACCGACAACCTCGGGCGCGACCTGCTGGCACGGCTTTTGTCGGGCGGTCAGATCTCGCTCGCCGTGGGCATGGCGGCGATGGTGCTCTCGGTGGTGCTCGGCACGCTCATTGGCGTGCTGGCGGGCTATTTCAAATTCCTCGACGGCATTCTGATGCGCCTGACGGATCTGTTCCTCGCCCTGCCCCTCCTGCCGCTCCTGCTCGTCGCCGTGCTTCTGTTCCGCGACCGGCTCTCTGCCACCTTCGGCCCCGAAGGCGGCACCTTCATCCTGATCGTGACGCTCGTGGGCGTGACCTCCTGGATGCAGACCGCAAGGATCGTGCGCGGTGACGTGCTGGCCCTGAAGGAACGCGAATTCATCCTCGCCGCCCGCTCCATCGGCACCTCGCCTGCGAAGATGATCACCCGCCACCTCTTGCCGAATGTGATGAGCCCGATCATGGTCTCGGCCACCCTCGGCATCGCCACCGCGATCATCACCGAAAGCGCGCTCTCCTTCCTCGGCTTCGGCTTCCCGCCCGACTTCCCCACCTGGGGCAAGCTGCTCTTCGACAGCGTCGACCGGATGGAGCTTTACCCCGAACGGGTGATCTGGCCCGGCCTGATGATCTCCCTGACGGTGCTCAGCGTGAACTACGTCGGCGACGGGTTGCGCGACGCGCTCGACCCCCGCATCCGCGGCCGCTAAGCGCCCTCACCTTCTTCCTGTCCCAAATACCTCGGGGTCTGGGGCAGAGCCCCAACGCCGTCGCGCCCCAGGCGCGGCGGCTTTTTCTTACCCCATGCCACCCGCAATGAGCCCACAGGCAAGCTGCCCATAGGCCTCGGCCACAGGACCGCCCTCCAGCGCAGCAGGACGCCCGCCGTCGCCTGCGAGCCGCACATCCAGCGACAGAGGCAGTTCGCCCAGGAACGGCACCCCCATGGCCGCCGCCTCTTCCCGGACGCCCCCATGGCCAAAGAGATGGGCCTCCGTGCCGCAGGTGGGACATATATAAGTCGACATGTTCTCGATCAGCCCGAGGATCGGCGTGTTGAGCGTCTGGAACATGTCGATCGCCTTTCTCGCATCAATGAGCGCCACATCCTGCGGCGTCGAGACGATGATCGCCCCGGTGACCTGGGTGCGCTGGCACAGCGTCAGCTGCACATCCCCGGTGCCCGGCGGCAGATCGATGATGAGGACGTCCAGATCGCCCCATTGCACCTGCCCCAGCATCTGCTGCAACGCGCCCATCAGCATCGGCCCGCGCCAGACCACCGCCTTGTCCGCCTCGACCATGAAACCGATGGACATCAGCGTGACCCCATGGGCCTGCAAGGGGATGATCGTCTTGCCGTCGGGCGACGCAGGCCGCTTGTTGACCCCCATCATGCGCGGCTGCGAGGGACCATATATATCGGCATCCAGGAGACCGACCCGGCGGCCTTCCTTCGCCAATGCGACCGCAAGGTTCGACGAGACGGTGGATTTGCCCACGCCCCCCTTGCCCGAGCCCACAGCGATGATTCTGTCGATCCCCGCCACTTTCTGCGGCCCGCCTTGTTGCGGCTTGGGATGACCACCGATTTTCAGGCTGGGCGGGGCTTTCGCAGGCGCAGCAGAGCCCGCAGGCCCATGGGCGGTGAGCACGGCTGACACTGATTCCACACCATCAAGAGCAAGAACCGCCTTCTCTGCGGACTGGCGCACAGAATCGAGGGCCCGTGCCGCCTCGGCGCTGGGGGCCTCAATGACAAAATGCACTTTTTTTCCGTCGAACCGCAGGGCGCGCACCATATCCCGCGACACCAGCGTTCCCCCGTCGGGCAGGTAGATCGTCTCCAAAACGCCCAAGATTTGATCAGTCAAGTCGGTCATTGCCGCCCCTTTCAGCCGCCTGGCAAGCTACCGCTAACGCGGCAGCGCAGAATGGCGGCATTTTGCGCAAGCGAGATAAAAAACAGAACATTCCTAAATGGTTAACCTTGGGTCACCTATGCATATGCTGCATGGCAGCATTGCCGAAACACCCGTTGCTCGAGCCGTCGAAATGCCTATCTTCAGTCTCAACACGAAACACAGCAGACGCTGACAAGGACAACGAACATGAGTGACATGACGGTTTCTCCCACGGTCCGCAACGGTCGTTTCGCCGGTCTCTTCAGCAACCTCGCTGACCGGATCGCGCGCTACAAATTGTACCGCCGGACCCTGGAAGAGCTCTACAGCCTCGACAGCCGCGAACTGGCTGACCTTGGCATGAACCGCTCGATGCTGCGCTCGGTGGCCTACAAGACGGCCTACGACGCGTAAGAGCGAAAAGAACAGAATCGAAGGCCTATCCTCCTCCCTTTGGCCTGAGATAGTGCGGCGGCGCCTCTCCTCCTCCCTGGCGTCGCCGCCTTAAATCCCCCCAGAAGATCAAAAACGACGAAACGCACAGGCCCCGGCCTGTTTTTTGTGTCTGCATGAGAGGTAGGTCGCGGCTATTCGCAGGCCATGGCGCGGGCAAAGCTATTGCGTCCCCGGTGGGCGCCCAGTGTGCGGGCGGAAAACCCCTCACCGTCAAAGCGCACCGCCAGCACATTCTGCCAACCGGCATCCGCCACCACCACTTCGGGCCCCTGGCCGCAGTCGCGAATGCCGCCTGCGATGTCACGCTCGCCGATCCGGTGGTTGGTGACACCGGGATACTCGCCCACGGGCACCAGTTTGCCGGACGCAAAGCGCCAGATCCGCAGGGTTTTCGCCAGATGGGGCCGGTCCACATAGGCCAGTTCCACCGCCCCGTCCCCATCAAGATCCGCCGCACCGACACCGGCAGGGGCCAGCCAGCGATTCCTTTGGCCGATATAGGGGGTCGCGGTCACCAGGCCATCGCCATCATAGATCGCAAGCCGGGCGCCGCGATTGGCATGGCTTTCCACCACGATCACCTCGCGGGCGCCATCGCCATCGACATCAAAAAGCCGGGGCGCCACATCTTCGAACACGCGATTTTCGGGCAGAATCAGACGCTTCGCTTTGCCCGAGGCAAGCCGCAGCACCAGTTCCCCATGTTCAATCGCATCGCCCAACACCCCATGGGCATAGCGCGTGGTCGGCCCCTCATAGCGGGCCGAGGTGATGTCCTGGGCCGCCGCCGCCCCGGCGCTCAGACCCAGAGCGGCAACCAGCCCGCGCAGCATCAGATCTGCTTCTCGGGCATCTGAACGATCAGACCGTCCAGCGCATCGGTCACCTTGATCTGACAGGTCAGACGCGACTGGCCCGGCTTGGGCTCATAGGCGAAATCCAGCATGTCCTCTTCCATCGGATCGATGGCGGGGACTTTTTCCACCCAATCGGGGTGAACATAGACATGGCAGGTCGAACAGGCGCAGGCGCCGCCGCAATCGGCCTCGATACCCGGGATCGCATTGTCGCGCGCCCCTTCCATCACGGTCAGCCCGTTCGCGACCTCGACCACATGCTCTTTGCCGCCGTGTTCCACATAGGTAATCTTCGCCATTACGCCCTCGTCAGAATTTCCCTGCGCCTTACCTAATCCGCCTTGCGCCCGCGTTCCAGCCTTTGTGGCGAAGAAACGGAGACCATTGCTTTTCCCGGCACATGTTCTATTTTTGTTCCTCATGTCGGATCCCCTGCTCCACCCGCCAGGCTGGCCCCGCCCACCGGCCTGCCTGCCCCATGACCAATTGCACCTGCCCCCCCACGGCGCGCGGGTGGCGGTGGCGGGACTTGTGCTGGTGCGGCAACGGCCGGGCACCGCCAAGGGGGTGATCTTTCTGACGCTCGAGGATGAGACCGGGATCTCCAATATCGTGGTCTGGCGCAAGATGTACGAACGGTTCCGCCGGGCGGTGATCGCAGGGCGAGCCTTGAAGGTGACGGGCCGGGTACAGCGCGAAGGCGGCGTCGTGCATGTGGTGGCCGACCAGATCGAGGATATCTCGCCGATGCTGGATGAACTGTTGCGCCCCGTGGAAACCCCGTGACGGCCCGGATTTCGCCATTTTCACCGGCGAAATTTCCGGAATTGCCAAGCAGAGTGACCCCAGCCGATGTTCTTTCGCGATGTCAAACCGAAGAAAGGCCAGACCCGCCCGGTCTGTCTTGCCCAGGCCCATTTGCCGGTAAAACTGGGGCATCGGGATGCGGAAAAGGTCTTCGCGGCCCCGCTCAAGGCCCAGCTTCTGGCCACCGGCCTTGGCACGGTACTGGGGTGCGACACCCGGGCGCGGGCGTCGGGCGAAACGCTGGGCGTGGATCTGTCGCTGGGTCTGAACCGGGGCACGGAAGCCGCGCTGCGCGATGTGGCCGCACTTCTTGAGACCCTGTCGGCCCCCTGCGGGTCTTCAATCCGGCTGGCGGACAGTCTCGGCGATCCGCTGATCTTCGGGCTGACCGAGGGGCTGGAACTGGCCATCGACACACCCGCCGCGCCTGACGCGGACAGCCGCCGCGATCTGGCCACCGCCTGCCGCGGCGCGCTCGACAAGCTGGGCGTCAGCCGGGGCTGGGATTACAAGCGCGACCAGACGGTGTTCTATTTCTACGGCGAAAGCTATGCCGAGATGCGCCAGCGGCTGGCCCGCGTTCTGAAGGCTTCCGATCGCTATGGCGCGGCGACCATTCGGCGCATGGCGTGAGCGTCGCGGGCGTTGCCCCGCATCCCGCCAACGGCTAGAACCGGCGCAACCCGAAGACATTATATATAAGGTTGCCCCACATGACCGACACCCGCACCGAAACCGACAGCTTTGGCCCGCTCGAGGTGCCTTCCGACAAGTACTGGGGCGCCCAGACCCAGCGCAGCCTGATGAACTTTCCCATCGGCTGGGAGAAGCAACCGGTGGCCGTGGTGCGCGCCTTGGGCGTGATCAAGCAGGCCTGTGCCGAAGCCAACAAGGCCTCGGGCAAACTGCCTGCCGAGATCGGTGACGCGATGATCGCAGCCGCTTCCGAAGTGGCGGCGGGCAAGCTCGACGATCACTTCCCGCTGGTGGTCTGGCAGACCGGCTCGGGCACCCAGTCGAACATGAATGCCAATGAGGTGGTGTCGAACCGCGCCATCGAAATGCTCGGCGGCGAGATGGGCTCGAAAACCCCGGTCCACCCCAATGACCATTGCAACATGGGGCAGTCGTCGAACGACACCTTCCCCACCGCCATGCATGTGGCCACCGCCATGACCGCCCGCGATGTGTTGCTGCCGGGGCTGAAAAAGCTTCACGCGACGCTCGAGGAAAAGGTCAAGGAATTCGACGGTATCATCAAGATCGGCCGCACCCATACGATGGATGCAACGCCGCTCACGCTGGCGCAGGAATTCGGCGGCTATGCCCACCAGTTGAAGAAATCCATCGAACGGGTCGAAGCCTCGCTCGGCGATATCTATGAACTCGCGCAAGGCGGCACCGCCGTCGGCACCGGGCTCAACACGCCGCAGGGCTGGGGCGAGGAAGTGGCCGCGAATATGGCGCGGATCACCGGCCTGCCCTTTGTCACCGCACCGAACAAGTTCGAAGCGCTGGCCGCCCATGACGCCATGGTCGCCGCCTCGGGCGCGCTGAAAGCCACCGCTGCCGCACTCTTCAAGATCGCCAATGACATCCGCCTTCTTGGCTCCGGCCCGCGCTGCGGTCTCTATGAGCTGCTGCTGCCCGAGAACGAGCCCGGCTCCTCAATCATGCCCGGCAAGGTCAACCCGACCCAATGCGAGGCGATGACCCAGGTCTGCGCCCATGTGATCGGCAATGACGCTGCGGTCGGTTTTGCCGGCTCGCAGGGCCATTTCGAGCTGAACGTCTACAAGCCGATGATCGCTTATAATGTGTTGCAGAGCATGCAGCTTCTGGGCGATGCGGCCTCGGCCTTCAACGACAATTGCGTGGCAGGCATCAAGGCCAATGAGACGCGGATCGACCAGCTGATGCGCGAAAGCCTGATGCTGGTGACCGCCCTGGCGCCCACCATCGGCTATGACAATGCGACCACGGTGGCGAAGACCGCGCACAAGAACGGCACGACCCTGAAGCAGGAAGCCATCGCGCTCGGTTTCGTGGACGAAGCGACCTTTGACGAGGTGGTCCGCCCCGAAGAGATGATCGGCCCCAAATCGTGAAACCGATCAACCTCAACCAGGCGCGCAAGGCGCGCGCCCGGGCTGAGGCCAAGGCCCGGGCCGATGAAAATGCGGTGAAGTTCGGCCGCTCCAAGGCGGACCGGGCGAAAAACAAGGCGGCGGCCGACAAGGCCGCCCGCGACCTTGACGGTCACAAGCGCTGATGGGCCGCCCGGTCAAACGCTCCCTCACCCTCCAGCGCCATCGCACCAGCGTCACGCTGGAGGATGAATTCTGGGCGGCGTTTCGGGAGATTGCCGCCGGCGAAGGCCGCGCGATCAACGATCTGGCCGCCGAAATCGACGCCACGCGCGATCCCGACACCGGGCTGGCCTCCGCCATTCGCGTCTTTGTGCTGCAGCGTCTTCAACATAGGTAACCAGCTATTAACCACAAACCGGCATGGGTCAGGCATGAGCAAGGTGATCCGCGTCATGCCGCCCGATCTCTGGATGCAGGGCATCTTCGAGGCGAAAGCCGCCCGGACCGGTGGCGTGGTGCGCCGCAGCCTGCGCGACATCGAACGCACCGTGGGCATGGCACAGTTCCTCAAAGAGGTGGAGCGGCGCGGTTTTCACGCGGTGGAGAATTCCGGTCAGGTCGTGATCTTCTGCAACAACGCTCCCATTCGCAGGCTGATCTGAAAAGCCCTCAAAGGGCTTTTGTCCAAAGCCTTCAGAAGGCTTTGAGCAAAACGCGTCAGACGCGTTTTTCCGCGCGCAAGCGCATGCCGTCGCGCGCGCGCACCGTCAAATGCGCCACCGGCACCGGTCTTTCCATCAGTTCGAAACGAAACTGCGCCATGGCGGCCGCCAGCAGCACCGCGCCTTCAGCCATGGCAAAGCCCGCGCCGGGACAGACCCGGGCGCCTGCCGAAAACGGCAGCCAGGCCTCGCGCGGCGCCTCCTGCCCGCCCTCCCAGCGGCCCGGGTCAAAGTCATCGGGCGCAGTCCAAAGCGCTTCGTGCCGCCCCAGATGCCAGGGTGAAATCACCACCTGGGCGCCCGGCGTGACCGCGCGTTTGCGAAAGGTCTCGTCCTGGGTGGCCTCGCGCACGAACATCGGTACCGGCGGGTAAAGCCGCAGGGTCTCACGCAGCACATTGCGCGTCACGCGCATCGCGGAGAGCTTTGAAAAGGCGGGGTTTTTCATGAAATTCGCCGCCTCTTCCGCCACCTGCCCGCCCCAGTCCGGCGCCGCCGCCAGACACCAGAGCGCCCAGCCCAGCAGGGAGGCCGAAGTCTCGTGCCCGGCCAGAAAGAAGATCGCCACCTGGTCGACCATCTCCTCTGGCGAAAACAACGCGCCCGTCTCGGGATCCGCCGTGGTCATGATCTTGGTCGCCAGATCCGCCGGTGCGGTGCCCGCCGCGATCTCCGCCTGCCGTTGGTCGACCAGTTCCGTGATCAATCCGCGCAGTTCCGCCGCGGCCACCCGTGCGGCGCGCTTCGGGCCGGCGGGCAGAAAAGGCACCAGCGCCGACCAGTTCGCCACCGGCTGGGCCCGCTGGAACGCCCGGAAGACGCGGTAGGTGGCGCGCGCCAGATCATCCTCGATCGGCAGGGAAAACAGCGTACGGAAAATCACATCCGCCGTGGCGTGGCTTGCCCATTCCTCCACATCAAAGGGCCCGGACTTGATCCGCGCGACGGCAGCCTCCGCCGCAGCCAGCATCGCGTCGAAACTGCTGAAGAGCCGCCCTCCTTCAAAGGCCGGATCGATGATCCGCCGCTGGCGCTCCCATAAAGCGCCGTTGGTCACGAAAACCGAACGGCCAAGGAGCGGCTTCAGCCCCCGTGTCACCCGGTCCGATTTCGGGAAATCGCCGGGCCGTTCCACCAGCACCTGGCGCACCAGATCGGGCTCGTTGATCAGGTAGGAGCGGAAGAACGGCGTGCGGAACTCAGCCATTTTCGCGCGATAAAGACGGTCGGGCTGGGCCGACAGAATGTCCTGGCGAAAAAGCCGCCAATAGTGCCAGAGCGACACCCGCCCGGCCCGTGCCCCCGGCTTTGGCGGCTTCATGGGCGCACGGTGGACATCGAGGTGTAGCGCGAGGCGGGCACGTCGATCCGGTTCTGCGACGACCGGCGCCCGGCAAAGCGGGCCTGCAGGGTCTGGGGGCCTGCGGTGACCCGGAAGTAATCGAAGTCACCGGGCTGGTCGAAGGCGCAAAGGTATTGAAAATGCAGCCGGAAATAGCGCCGCTTGAGGCTCTGCAACATCTCCGGCGACAGGGTCTTGGTGAAGGCGGCCGAGATGATGATCGGCCAGATCTGGCCCCGCTCAGGCGCCACGCCGGAGACCGCGACCGGGTCGGACAGCGCAAAACAGCAGCCATCGCCGGGGGCGGACACATCAAGCCAGGCAATCTCGTCAGAGCCGGACAGAAGCCGCAGATCGGAGCGCAGCCGCCGCGCGTCGGGCAGGAAGGACAGCATGGGGATCACCTGACCCAGGGTCAGAAGGGCCAGCGCCGGCCCCGCCCCCCGCCCCGGCTGGCTGCGCAGGATATCGGCCACCAGCGACACCGCCAGCTGCGCGCCCGAGGAATGGCCGACAATCAGCACCTCGTCGATTTCCTCGCGCAGGGCCGCTTCGATCCGGTGGCGCCATTCATGGAGCCGCGCCTCGATCTCCTCCGGATAGGCCCCGCACCTGCGGGCCGTATAGGCGTAATCCTGCATGAGATAATAGGCGAAGGTCTTGTGATCAAAGGATTTGAACCAGCGCATCGTGACCACGATCAGCGGCAGGAATATCACCCAGAAGACGCTGGTCCCGACAATGGCGGCAAGCACCTCTCCGGTCGTCCCCGCCCCGACCAGCGTCGCCAGACCGCCGACAAGCCGCACCAGCACAAAACCCGCAAGGCTGGCCACCATGGCCGATCCGAAGACCGCCGCACAGAGTTGCGCCAGCAGCATCGCAACCGGGTAGAGCGCGGCCAGGATCGGCCCCTTGGCCAGCCAGGACAGGCGCCGGAGCGTGCCGGTGGAAAGGTAGATCCAGGCTGTGCGCAAAAGTGCGAGATACGTGCCAAATATCCCGTCTTTCATCGAATTCTGCACCAGATCATGCCAGATCAGCACATCCATCCGGGTGTTGATCCGCGCACCCTCCATCTCGGCGCGGATCGTCCAGCCGGTGTCGCTGCGGTCCGATTTCTGGGCGATGCGGAAGCCCGAAATCTCCGCCTGCTTGCGGCTTTCGGCGCGGTAAAGCTCCCGATACCGCC
Organism: Silicimonas sp.; assembly: GCA_025800205.1. Classification (GTDB taxonomy): domain Bacteria; phylum Pseudomonadota; class Alphaproteobacteria; order Rhodobacterales; family Rhodobacteraceae; genus CALKXV01. Next base: position 49,174 of record JAOXSD010000186.1, read on the forward strand.
GGGGCGGATAGGGATCATAGCCGGGAATGTAGAACACCCGGCGCCGTGCCACCTGCGTCTTGCCCAGCGGGTTCATGGGCGCAGGTTAACCAAAGCGCGCGGCACCGGGAAGCCGCAAAATCCGGCAGATTTCCCGCAGATTTCGCTCAAATGCCGGGGTCAGCCGAATTGCTGCAATTGCGGGAAAGTCTCGTTCAGCCACCAGGAGAAATCGGTGAACTTCCCGGTCAGCATCAACAGCCCCACGGTCCACAGCAACAGCCCCATGATCCGCTCGATCCGCTCCATGTGCCGACGCATCCAGCCCATCAGCCCCGACAGGCGCGGGAAGAAGGCGGCGACCAGCAGGAAGGGAATGCCGAGCCCGGCGGCATAGAACCCGAGCAGCGTCGTGCCGCGCAGCACATCGGCCTCGGAGGCGGCAATGGTCAGGATCGAGCCCAGGATCGGCCCGATGCAGGGGGTCCAGCCAAAGGCGAAGGCGAGGCCCAGCAGATAGGCACCAAAGGCCGATCCGCCCTTGTCGCCCGCATCGATGCGCATTTCGCGATCCATGAAGGCGATCCGGTAGACCCCCAGAAAATGCGCGCCGAAAATCATGATCACTACCCCTGCGGCGGTGACGAACCATTCCTGATTGGTCAGGAAAAACCGCCCGAAGGCACTGGCGGTGAAACCGAGGAACAGAAAGACCGTCGAAAGACCGAGGACAAAGAACGCCGCCGAGCCCAGGGCCCGGCGCGAGGCGGCTTTTTCGCCGCCCTGCATCTCCGAGACCGACACGCCCCCCATATAGGCCAGATAGGGCGGCACGATGGGCAGAACGCAGGGGCTGAGAAAGGACAAAAGCCCCGCCACCGTGGCCATGAGAATGGCCGGCAGCAGGCTGAGATCCAGAATGTCTGTAGTGAGAAGGTCGAGCATTTCCATTCCTTTGCGCGCCGGACCATAGGCCGAAACGGCGCTCAAAGCCCAGACACAAGCGCGTCACCCGCGATGGACAAATTGTAACATCCCGCGTAGCGATGCCCCATGACCCATGACGATGATCTTGATGCCCGCGGGCTTCTGTGTCCGCTGCCGGTGCTGAAAGCGGCGAAACGGCTGCGCGCGATGGAGAGCGGCAAGGTGCTGCGGCTGGTGACGGATGACCCGGCGGCGGTGGTGGATGTTCCGCATTTTTGCACCGAACAGGGGCATCATCTGGTCGAGACGAGTGAAACCGCAGAGGGGCTGGTGCATCTGATCCGGCGGAATTAGGTGGGGTTACTGCGGGGGTTTCAGGAACTTTGGGCCTTCATGTGAAGGCGGCGTGTCCAAAGGCGATTGCAGTGGACATTGCGCGATGGCCGAAGCAAAGCGGTCGACAAGTTCGGTGGGTTCCACGAACCCGAGCAAATAAGTAATGCCGCCTCCCACAAGGCCCCAAAAAGTGGTTGTGAGTACTTGCACGGAAGTTGTTTCAACTGTGTCGAGGATACGATCGGTTCGGGTCTTGTCACTTTTGGCTTCAAGGTCGCGCGTCAGTTTCAGGACCTGATCCGCCAGGACGGCAATCTGCGCCTCCAATTCGCCAATGCGCTCCTTCGATTGCACCAATTCTGCGATCAGATTCAGAACAGGCGGCAGCTCCCTCAAAACTTCAAAAGCGTCCGGCAATGTGTTGATACGTGTGGCCGCCGTGATCTCGTCGGCGATGGCGCGACACAGAAACAGGGTTGCTGCGGAATTTGCGTATAGAGTTTGGGCCTGACGCGTCAGGGCTTCGGGATCGAGTTCAGGGCGCTTTAAGTCTCGCTCAATCTCCGCAATCGCTTCGGCGACCGCCTTCGGGCCTTTCTTCCAAATCCCATCGGGGATCAGCGCCACGTCGCGCTGCACTTCCCAATCGAGGGGGGCGCCATCGAGCATTCCCGCATACCAGCGTTGCCAGAAATTCCATGTTGCGGGCTCCGCGTCCCAGAAATCCAGCAGGTCGGCGTAGGGTTTCTCAAAGAAATCCGGCACTCCGCCGTCGGGCCAAAGAGGGTGGTTGAACAGGTCCGGACCAGCGGGGCCTGCAAGGAGCCCAACGGCGTCCTTGGCAACGGAAGAGAAGGCAGCGGAGCGAGCCGAGTCTGCGTTGATTGTGGGGACGGAGAAGGCGGCCACGGAGCCGGCATAGTCGACGGCGGAGACGGCGGACCGGATGGCGCCGGCGGCGGAGTGGGCGGACTCGGCAGCGGTGGTTGCGGCGGTATGGACGGCGACGGCCGTGTCAGAGACGAAGAGGGCGGCGGAGATAGAGGCAGAGGCGGCAGTGTCGGCGAAGCGGGCGGCCTCTCTGATCTTTGGAGTTGGCCATTTACGTGCAACCCCCGAGACCAGAATCGCTCGAAGGGCGGGCAAGGCGAGCGGACCCAACCTATCAGGCTCCTCAGTTACGATCCCCGGCACGGCCCTAAGCGCTGACCGCGCTGCAATCCCGATGCAGTCAGCTTGAGAGCGCCGGTCTTCCTCCAGCCAGGCCTGCAGGCTCTCCCGATCCCTTATTTCAACCACCGTTCCCCCTCGACAAACCCCTAAATCCAAATCATATCCCCAGCATGACCAATCTGGCCCATATCCGCAATTTCTCCATCGTCGCCCATATCGACCATGGCAAATCCACGCTCGCTGACCGGCTGATCCAGATGACCGGCACGGTGGCGGCGCGGGACATGCAGGAACAATTGCTCGACTCGATGGATATCGAGCGCGAGCGTGGCATCACCATCAAGGCCAACACGGTGCGGATCGAATATCCGGCACAGGACGGCCAGACCTATGTGCTCAATCTGATCGACACGCCGGGCCATGTGGATTTCGCCTATGAGGTCTCGCGGTCGATGCAGGCGGTGGAGGGTTCGCTTCTGGTGGTCGATGCCTCGCAAGGGGTCGAGGCGCAGACGCTCGCCAATGTCTATCAGGCCATCGACGCGGATCATGAGATCGTGCCGGTGCTGAACAAGATCGACCTGCCTGCGGCGGATGTGGAGCGTGTGTCGGAGCAGATCGAGGATGTGATCGGGATTGATGCCACCGATGCGGTGCAGATCTCGGCCAAGACCGGGATCGGCATTCCCGATGTGCTGGAGGCCATCGTGGCCCGGCTGCCCTCGCCCGAAGGGGATGCCGAGGCGCCCCTCAAGGCCATGCTGGTGGACAGCTGGTACGACCCCTATCTGGGCGTTGTGGTGATGATCCGGGTGCTCGACGGCAAGATCCGCAAGGGCGACCAGATCCTGATGATGCAGACCGGGGCGAAATACCGGATCGACCGGCTCGCCGTGCTGAAACCCGAGATGGTGGATATTCCCGAACTGGGGCCGGGCGAGATCGGCGTGCTGACCGCCTCGATCAAACAGGTGCGCGACACCCGGGTGGGCGACACGATCACCCATGAGAAGAAACAGACCGCCGAACCGCTGCCGGGGTTCAAACCCGCCCAACCGGTGGTGTTCTGTGGTCTCTTCCCAGTGGACAATGCCGAGTTTGAGGATCTGCGTGAAGCGATCGAGAAACTGGCCCTCAATGACGCCAGCTTCTCCTATGAGATGGAAACCTCCGCCGCGCTCGGCTTCGGCTTCCGCTGTGGGTTCCTTGGGCTATTGCATCTCGAAGTGATCCGCGACCGGATCGAGCGGGAATATGGCATCGACCTGATCACCACCGCGCCCAGCGTGATCTATCATGTCTATCAGCGCGACGGCGAGATGATCGAACTGCACAACCCCGCCGACATGCCTGACATGTCGCTGGTCGATCATATCGAGGAGCCGCGCATCAAGGCGACGATCCTGGTGCCCGACGAATTCCTGGGCGATGTGCTGAAGCTCTGCC
>JAOXSD010000191.1 GCA_025800205.1 Silicimonas sp.
ACCAGACTGTCATTGCCCTGATTGCCTTCGAGGTAATTGTCATCGCCATTGCCGATGATCGTGTCATTGAAGAATGATCCGACGACCTCTTCGATGTTGATCAGCGTGTCGGTATCCCCAAATGTGTCGGTCGCGGTCCCGTTGGCCAGGTTCACGACGATTCCCTGGGTGCCGCCGTTCTCATGTTCACGTCCATAGCGGACGCGATCGCCGTCGTAGCTGTTGGGCTGACTGCCCCCATCGACAAAGTCGTCACCTTCTCCGGGGCGAAAAAAGTCACGGCCGCCATTGCCGACCAGACTGTCATTGCCATCCTCGCCCTGCAGGTTGTTGTCGTCGTTGTCTCCGATCAGCGTGTCATTGAAGAACGTGCCTTCCAGTTCTTCGATGGAAATCAACGTGTCGGTGAAGCCGAAGGCGTCGATGGCTATTCCGGTCAACAGGTTCGCGTTGACCCCGGTTGCCCCTGCGGCTTCGGATTGTTCGAGCCAGGACGCCCCGTCGAAGCCGTCGCCGCCATTGAGCGTGTCATTGCCATTGAAAGCCTGGAGCCAGTCATCATCGCCTGCCCCGAACAGGCTGTCATTACCGTCCCGGGCCTTGAAGTTATTGCGGTTGTCGTCACCCAGGATCGTGTCGTTGCCGTTCGTGCCGTCGACCCGCTCGATATTGATCAGCGTGTCCGTGTCCCCGAACCCGTCAATCGCGATCCCGGTTGCAAGATTGACCGTGACGCCGCCGGTGCCGCCGTAATCCGCATCGCGGCTGTACCGCACCTCGTCGCGCTCGCCGTCGCCCCCGTTCAGGGTGTCATTGCCCGCAAGGCCAATCAGCCGGTTCCGGTCGGCCCCGTCGGCGGTGATGTTGTCATTGAAGGCAGAGCCGCGAATGCGAACAATATCGCTGATGACATCCGTACCGCCATCGCCGTCATTCGTAGCAAGCCCGGTGGCGAGGTTGACGGTCACGCCAGAGGCGGCGTTCTCATAGGTCAGTTCGTCGTCTTCATCATTCCCGCCACCGCGGAACGTGTCATTTCCGGGGCCTGCGAAAATGTAGTCATAACCGGAGCCGCCATCGATGCTGTCATTGCCCGCGCCGCCGTCGATGCCGTCATCGCCACCGAGGCCGCTGATCGTGTCATTGCCGCCAAGCCCGGAAATGAAATCATCATCATTGGTGCCGGGAATGTTTTCGGACTGATTGTTGCCGGTGATGTTCGCCATTGAATCTTCCTCCCCCTGCGCGCGACGGCGCACATAAATTCACTCGTTAAACAGGCTTAAGGGGATGGCGTGATCCCAGTGTGAATTGAGTGCCATTCCGGCGTCAATTGAATCCGGAATGGCACGATTTTTTCGTTCAGAGTTCAGGCAATGAAATCAAAATCGCCCGCATCCAGATCTGTGATCAGGACGTTGTTCAAGGTAATCGTGTTTGCACCTGCGGTGATCACCGCATCCGCACCGCTCTGGGAGAGGTGATTGTTCGCCAGATCGGAGAAATCGGTGATCGTCGTCACCAGCGAGAGATCGATCTTTTCGGCGGCCGAGAATTCATCGAAATCGCTGATCACATCCTGACCGAAGCCGTCGGCGAAGATGAAAACGTCCGCGCCCGCCTCTCCCGCGAGCCGGTCATTGCCCGCGCCGCCGATCAGCGTGTCGGCAAAGGCGCCGTTGCCACCGAAGAGCGAGTCGTCGCCGGCCCCGCCCTCGAGCGTATCCGCCCCCAGATTGCCCTCGACCCGGTCATTGCCATTGCCGCCGCGCATCAGGTCGTTGCCCGCGCCGCCATTCATCAGGTCGAATCCGTCGCCGCCTTCCAGCAGGTCATCGGCGCTTTCGGCAAAGAGGAAGTCGGACCCCTGCCCGCCTTTCAACGTATCGGCCCCGGTGGGCCCGCCGAAAAGCTGGTCATTGCCGGCACCGCCCTCGAGGCTGTCATCACCTTCGCCGCCCGCCAGCGTGTCGTCATTGCCGCCGCCGTTGAGCATGTCATCCCCGGCGTCACCGAAGAGGATGTCCTTGCCGCTTTCCCCGAAGAGCTGGTCGTTGCCCGCGCCGCCCTTGAGGATGTCGTTGCCTGACGGGCCGCCGAAGAGCAGGTCATTGCCGCCATCGCCTTCAAGACTGTCATTGCCGAGATTGCCCAGCAGCCGGTCGTTGCCATTGCCGCCCTTGAGCGTATCGTCGTCGGTGCCGCCGTTGATCAGATCGAACCCGTCGCCGCCCACCAGCAGGTCATCGCCGTTCTCGCCAAAGAGGAAATCCGAACCACGTCCGCCCTCGAGCGTGTCCGCCCCCGAACCGCCGCCAAAGAGCTGGTCGTTATCATTTCCTCCGTCGAGGCTGTCGGAGCCCTGACCGCCCTCCAGGCGATCGTCGTCATCGCCGCCCTGGAGCGTATCACTGCCGCCAAGACCCCGGAGCGTGTCATTGCCGCCATTGCCGTCGATTTTGTTCGCGCCGAGATTGCCCGTGATGACATCGGCATTGGAGGCGCCGGTCACATCTACGGCGGCCGAACCGGTCAGTGAAAAACGGTCGACCGCATTTGCCAGAGTGAAGTCCGCGACGAAGCCCGCATCGGCATCCACGGTCAGGTTGTTCTTCAGCACCGATTGTGCGCCGATGTTTCCAACGGTGGCGGAGGCCAGCACGTCGATCGTATCGCCGGATACCGCATTGGCCTGGGCATTGGCAAAGCTGGTGAATGTGCCGCGCGAATTGCCGATCTGCCCCAATGCGAGCACGTCAAAGAACTCAGGCGTCGGCTCAGGGCGGTTACCGTCGATGATCGTTGCACTGTTGCTCGCGCCCGCCGTGCCATTGCCGATGGCGATGGTCGGGGTCACGGTGAGCGAGAAGCGTTCCTGCCCCTCGGCCCCGCCCGAGCCGATCAGATCGACAAAGACCGTTGCCCGGGTTTGCCCTGCCAGGAAGGTGACCGTGCCCGACTTCGCCACATAATCGCTGCCCGCGACGGCAGAGCCATCGGAGGTGGTGTAATTGAGGCTGAGATCGTTTTCCGAAGGGCGCGACAACAGCACTTCGAACACCGCCTGGCCATCGTTTTCATAGGCCAGGGTCGGACGGACGAAGAGCGAGATCGCGCTGCCTTCGATGATCGTGCCATTGACCAGAACGGTCTGCGACCGGCCTTCCAACTGGGCATTGATCGGGTTGTAGAATTCGACTGTGAAATTCTCGTCAATCTCGTTCGTTCCGGAAAAGGGGGCGATGGTCAGCGTGGCGGTGGTTTCACCGGCGGGAATGATGATGTCACCGGTTGCTGCGCGGAAGTCACTGCCCTCGATGGCAGTGCCGGACACGGTGCGATAGCTGACCTGCACCGGGCCGACGGTGGGTTTGTCCATCTGCAGCACGAATTGCGGACCGGCAAATTCGGCGCCGGTGGCCGGCAGAATATTGATCGTCGGCTGGCTGATGCCCGCCTCGTCATCCAGCAAAGTGGCGATGCCGGTGGAATCCGCCGCGCCATTGGCGATGGCGCCCGCTGCCGCAATGTCCGGGGTCAGCACGAGCGAGAAATATTCGCTTTCCTCGAAAGAGATATCCCCGTTCACCGGCACCCGCACGGTGGCGAGGGTTTGCCCGCGTTCGATCACCAGGCTGCCCGAGGTGGCGATATAATCGCTGCCCGCCCGGGCCGTGCCGTCCACGGTTGTGTAGTCGATGGTCAGGTCGGTGTTGGCCGGGCGGGACAGTTCGATTTCGAACACTGCGTCGGTCTGCCCGCTGTCCCCTTCGAGAAGCACCGGGTCGCTGACGAACAGCGAGACGACGGAGCCTTCAAGGATCTTTCCATTGACCCGCAGCACGCTGACGCCGCCTTCGAGCCGTGCATTGAGCGGATCGAAGAGTTCGATGGTGAAATTCTCGTCGATCTCGGTGCTGCCCGAGAACATGCTGATGTCGATGGTCGCCGTGGTCTTGCCCGCCGGGATCACCAGCGTGTTTTCGGTGATCCGGAAGTCGGATCCTTCGAGCGCGGTGCCGGTGCCGAAGGACAAGGTGCGGTAGGAGACTTCCACCGGTCCGGTGGAGGCGTCGTCCAGCGTGACGACGAATTGCGGCGATGCGAATTCGGCGCCCGTCGTGGCGCTGGCGGAAATCGTTGGCACAGAGGCGCTGGTCCCCGCATCATCGTCGAAAATCTCGGCGATGCCCGACAGATCTGCCGGGTCATTGTCGATCAGCGATGCGGCGAAGATATCCGGTGTCACCAGAAGCGAGAACGTTTCGGCGGCTTCCACCAGCGTATCGCCAAAGACCGGAACCTCGATCGATGTTTTGGTCAGGCCTGCCGGGATCGTCAGCGTGCCACTGGTGGCGCCATAATCGGAGCCCGCCTGGGCGGTGCCATCGATCGTCTTGTAGGAAAACGTCATGTCGGTGGCCGAGGCGCGCGACAATTGAATCTCGAACACCGCAAGCTGGGTGCCGCCATCGCCTTCGATCAGATCCGGTTCGCTGACGAACAGAGAGACCGAATTGCCCTCCAGGATCACACCGGTGACGGCCACACGGTCGACACCGCCTGCAAGCTCACCGCCGATGACATCGAACACTTCCAAGGTGAAATTCTCATCGATTTCGGTACGGCCCGAGAACATCGAGACATTGATCGTGGCCGAGGTTTTGCCGGCCGGGATGATCAGATTGCCCTCGGTCACCCGAAAGTCGCTGCCTTCCAGGGCGGTGCCGGAGACGGCGCGATAGCTGACCTGCACCTGGCCTGCGGAGGGGGCGTCAAGGCTGACAATGAACTGCGGAGCTGCGGCTTCATTTCCCGTGGTCGGAGAGACCGAAATCACCGGAAGCACGGGGGTCGCGTCATCGTCGCGGATCTCCGCGATGCCCGCGGCATCTTGATGGCTGTTGGAGACCACAAGGGCTGCGGAGAGATCCGGGGTCACCAGAAGCGAGAAGAATTCGCTTGCTTCAATGGCCGTATCGCCGGCCACATCCACCGAGATCGTCGCCACTTCCTGCCCGGCCTTGAAGATGAGCGTGCCCGAGGCTGCGGTGTAATCGCTGCCCGCCTTGGCCGACCCATCGACTGTTTGATAGGTGAAGGTCAGGTCAGTGGTATGGGGCCGGGACAGGCGCACTTCGAACTGGGCTTCGCTGGTGCCGCTGTCGCCTTCGATCAGCACCGGATCGCTGACGAAAAGGTCCACGCTGCTGCCCTCGAGCATCACGCCGGTGGCCCGCAGGCTGGGCCCGCCTCCGGCCAGCACCGCGCCCACCGGATCGAAGACCTCGAGCGTCAGGTTTTCGTCGGTTTCGGTGGTGCCGGAGAACGGGCTGACCCCCACGGTGATCGAGGTTTCGCCAGCAGGAATGATCGCCGTGCCCTCCGTGACCCGAAAATCCCACCCTTCAATGGCCGTCCCCGACAGAGTCCGATAGCTGAATTGCGTCGCCCCGACCGAGGGTTTGTCAAGATAGACGACGAATTGCGGTCCGGCGGATTCGGTGCCGACCGTGGGCAACAAGCTGAGAACCGGCAGAACGGTGCTGGTGTCATCATCCAGAATGTCGGCAATGCCGGTGGAATCCTGGCCATCATTGGCGATCACAAGGGCCGCAGAGATATCCGGTGTGACGATCAGCGAGAAGTACTCGCCGCCTTCCACAACGTTGTCGCCCAGCACCGGCACGGTGACGGTCTTGGTCGTCTGGCCGGGCGAAAAGGAAAGCGAACCGCTTTTCGCGGTATAGTCGCTGCCGGCCTTCGCAGAGCCGTCGGCGGTGGTGTAGTCGAGGCTGAGCGTGCCCGAATAGGCCCGCGACAGGCGCACTTCGAACACCGCGTTGGTGGTGCCGTCGTCGCCTTCGACCAGAAGCGGATCGGAGACGAACAGCGAAACATTCGAGCCTTCGGAGATCACGCCGGTGGAGCGCAGCACCGGCCCGCCGCCGTTCAAGGTGGCGTTCACCGGATCAAAGAGTTCGAGGGTGAAATTCTCGTCGATTTCCGTGGTGCCACTGAACATGCTGATGGCAATCGTGCCGCTGGTCTCGCCGGCGGGGATCACCAGATCGCCTTCGGTCACGCGGAAATCCGACCCCTCGATCGCCGTGCCCGAAATGGCCCGGTAGCTGACCTGGATCGGGCCAATGGAGGGTTCGTCGAGAGAGACGGTGAAAACGGGACCTGAGAACTCGGTCCCTGCGGCGTCGGATAGGCTGATGATCGGCATGATGCCCCCCAAGTAATGTTACATTTACCAAGACTTGGGGGGAGAAGACGATGGGTGACCGGTTTCGGTCAACCGGACGGAGTCCGGTGTCAGGGGGTCAGATCAGCCCGCGCATGAAGGCGGCCCGACGCCAGCCACGCAGGGCATCGCCGCCGTAGGGACGTTCCAGCAGGATCGTCTGCAGGGCGCGGCCATCGGCTTCGGGCAATTGCCGCACGATCAACTGCATGTCCTCGATGGTGAACATGCCGCGATAGAGCCCGTCGAGTTTGATGATCGGCAGCCCCATGGTCAGCAGCGTCGAGGCGTTCTGGTGGATCTGGCTGCCGGACATGTAGGATTCGGTCAGATGGGAAATCACCATCCGCCGCACGTAATCTTCGTTGAGGGTTTCCCCCTCGCGCAGATCCGCCTTCGCCATTTCGAGAATGCCGGCGAAATCGCCCACCGCCACCCGATTGCGGACAAAGGCATCATCAAGCCGGAAGCTCGCGCGCTCTGGCATGTCGGTGACCCGGAGAATGTACTTTGCGCGCAACTCGTCCACGACCTTCTGTGCAGAGAAGCGCTTCCATCCCGTCAGCGGCGAGTTGCGTGCGTTTTTGATTGCAACATCGAGAAGATCATCTTCGTCGCGCAAACGGTTGAGGAAGGTGTTGGTGCCATAGAGCGTGCGGAACTTTGCCGGTGCCGAGGCGCAGCGGCGCAGGGTTTTCGACAGTTTCTGTTCGCCCTCATGGATCACCCGGGGGCGTACATCGGAATTGCGGTATTTCCGCCAGAACTCGCGGAATTTCGGATGCTGCAGGACCGATTGCGAGAAGGAAATGCAGAACGATCCCAGGTGGTGAATGATCTCGTAATTCTCGGTGCTGCCCAGCACTTCGGCATCGGTGTTGATCATATCCTCAACGAACTGGTCGATCCGGTCGGACGCACAGAACACGCTGTCATTGATGATCATCAGCCGCGGGCAATTCTGGTCGAGCTTGCGCGAAAAGAAGTGATCGAAGCCAAGTTTGTAGCTGCCGAAATCTCGGCCGAAATTGAATTTTTCGATGTAGCAGTCGCAATATTCCCGCAGAGCGTCGACAGGGTCGAGTTTCAGCGTGTTCACGGCGATCGTATAGACCCCGGCCTTTTTCAGGGATCTGAGCAGGTTGAGCGTATCCGGCCGGGGCGTGCCCTTCTGGTAAAGTGCGACCAAGGCGATGGGCTGATCCTCGTGGTTTTCTTCCCAGTGGATCCTGGGGCTGTGGCTGCGCGCCTTGAGGCCGTTGAGCAGCGATTGCACCGAGAGAAAGACAAAGAGAAACGGGTAGATCAGCCGGGCGCCGATAATGTCGAAGATTCTGAACAGGGATTTCATGGTTGCCGGTCTCTCGCTTTGGGGGGGCAGGTTTTGGCAATGGACCAGAGGGCGTGGTCAAGCCGGTTCCGGTCCATCAGAAAATCGGTCAATACGGGGTCGCGGAAAACCTCGCGGTCGAAATGCGACCGGGCGACGTTTTCCTTTTCCAGCACGAAGCCGGGAAAGGCCTCGGTCAGCCTGGTTTCACCATGGCCTTGCAGGAAGACGTCGAAAAACCCTTCCAGAACATCACGATAAGGCATTTCCGGGTCGCTGAATCCGGGGCCGATCACATGTTTGGCCTGGGCATTCATGAACAGGCCCGAATGCTGGATCAGGATGTCACGGATCGCGTGGGGGTTGCCGTTGTCATTGGCGGAAATGCGCGCGTGCAGGGCGCGAATGCCCGGCGGGTGGCCGTTCAGGAACCCGGCGCCCCGGTGACCGATCTCGATCAGCCAGTTGTAATGCGATGCCACATGGGACACCGGATCGCGCAGCGCGGTGATATAGCGTGCAGGCCTGCCCAAACGGGCGACCGCCGTCCGCATCCGGGGGGTGGCGACATGGCCTGCGATCCAGAGGCTTTCACCGACGGCGGCCTCGAAAGCGTCAGGATCATCGATGATCTGTTCGACATGTTTGCGTCCGGGGCCAAGGGATTTCTGCAGGGCCGCATTGATCGACGTGCCGGCGGTCTTGGGCACGTGAACATGGACGATTAGCTCGGTCTCGGTCATTTCCAAATCACAACTGGTTGCCTGCTGCGGCTGCAGATCACTCCGGTCCCTGGGTGTCAAGCGAGCCTTTCAGGTCCTGCGCCTCGTCCGCATCGGGAAGGATCTGACCATCGAAACCGCGCGCGGCGCGGTCCGCAAGCCATGTCGGCAGCAGCTTTTCGGCGGCGATCAGCCAGACCAGACGATGGGGGAAGGCGATCCGCGGTTTGTTGCGTTCAAGCCCACGGCAGATACGCCGTGCGGCCGCTTCGGCGGTGATCTTGAAGGGTGTCGGACCCAGTTGCCGGTCGGTCATCGGCGTGTCGACAAAGCCGGGCTGGATCAGATGGACCGAGACACCGCTGCCTGCACAAACGCGGCGCAGGGCGGTGGCATAGGCGGCAACCCCGGCCTTCGAAGCGGAATAGGACAGAAGCGTGCCCTGGGGTGAGACGGCCGCGAGCGAGGAAACCAGAGCCACCTGCCCGCGCCCGCGCGCGCGCATGCCGGGCAGCACGGTCTGCACCGAAAGGGCCGTGGCGGTGAGATTGACTTCGATCACCCGGCGCAGATGGGCGGCGGGCTCGATCCCGTCCTGATTGCCGCATTTCACACCGGCATTGGCCAAAAAGAGATCGACCGGGGCCTCCGCCTCGAACCGGGTGATCTCGGTGGCAAAGGCGTCATGGTCCTCAAGCGGGGTCCGGGCGCATTGCACCTGCGCCCCCCGACCGCGGGCCAGATCGGCTGCGGCTTCAAGCCGGTCGGCATCCCGGCCGAAGAGCAGAAGCCTGCGTCCGGGTGCTGCGAGCCGGGCACTCAGGGCGCGCCCGAGGCCACCACTGGCGCCGGTCAGAACGATATTGCGAGGGTCCTTCATTCCATGATCCGCCTGGCGAGTGCATCTGCGCCGATCCGCGCGCCGGGACCGTCGAAGCTGCCCGGGACATGATAGTGGTTGAGCAGAAAAGCGCGGAACTTGTCCACCCTGTCCGGGTCCGGGGCCTCGGGCGCGGTCCAGAAGAGGTCGCGCGGACCCTGGTGGGTCATTCCCTCGATGTCATAGACGGCGGTGCCGAGCGTCAGGCAGGGCCGCCCGGCCAGAAGGGCTTGCAGCCCCACCGTGCTGTTGACGGTCACCACCCCGGCCGCGCGCGCAAGCAGGGCGTCGAGATTTCCGCCATGGAGGTAATGCACCCGATCCATGACCCCGAGGTCTTTGGCTGTCGCGGAAATCAGACTGCGCCAGGGGGTGGTGCCATTGTCGAGAGGATGGCGTTTGATCACCAATTCTGCGTTCTGCTGCGCATTGGACGCAAAATCGATCAGGGTGTCCTTGAGATGGGAGCGCAGGGATTCGCCGCCGCCATGGGCGGTGACCTGAACGTCATGCTCCAGTTGCAGCGGAAAGAGAAAGATCGGACCGGAGCTTGCGTCAAGGGCGGCTTCCGTGGCCCGGTCCTGGCGCCCGGTGCCGGGCCGCTTCACCAGTTTGCCCATCCAGCCGCGATATTCGGACCATTGCGACAGGCCGGCGGGCGATTGATAGTGCGGGCGCAGGAGCGGGCCGAGCAGCATCTGCGGCAGGTGATAGGCGATATCGAGCGCCGCATAGGTCGCGAATGAGGCGCCCCGGGCGGGACTTGGTGCGGGCGGATCTTCTGTTGGCGTGGCGGAAAATCGCGCGGGGATGCGCGAGGCACTGCCCATCCCGTCAGGCTCCACCATCAGCCAGCCAGGGCGGATCAGCCCGTGTTCGACGATGTGCAGACGCGGTGCGCTGGGATGGGACCGCGCCAGGTCAATGGCCGTGCGGTGATAGAACCGTCCGTCGCCCAGCATCACCAGATCGGTGGGGCGCAGATCGTCGAACACCTGTGTGATCCAGGCGGCGAAACCGTCAGGCGACACTTTGCAGGGAATGAAACGGCCGCTTTTGCGCCGCCAGTAGAGCCGGTCGCCCAGGGAAAATCCGATCCGGTCGACCGAGCCGCCGCGGGCGTGGATGGCCCGGCCAAGTTCGGCAAAAAAGAAATTCGACGGTCCCTGCAACAGCAGAACCCGACCTTTTTCAGGTGTTTTTTCACTTTTGTCAGGCAAAACGCCGGTGCCCTTCGGGGTTCATGCCCTTGAATCGACATTGACTGGACCATTGAAACTGGGTGATTCCGGGAAAGTCGAATATAAGAGTCATCGATGTCTCAGAAATCTGCGAATCTCCAGAGTAAGCCCGACACCAAAGGTAGTCAGGCTTTGAAAACGCCGCCAGCCGAAAAGCCCGTTCCGCCCGGCGGTGCGCCGAAAGCCGTGCTTGCGACCGAAATACGGCCTCTGGAGCCGAAGCTTCACCGGCGTCACCGGCTGTTGTTCGCCAGCTTTTTCGCAATGGTTGTCGTGCCGCTCGCGGCTGCGGCTTTCTATCTCTTTGTGCTCGCCGCCGATCAGTTTCATTCGAAGGCCGGCTTCTCGGTCCGGTCCGAGGAATTCGGCAATCCGCTCGAAGCTTTGGGTGCCTTCGCGGGCGTTTCCGGCGGGTCGAGCACCGCCGACACCGAAGTGCTGAATGATTTCATCCATTCCCAGACCCTGATCCGGAAACTGGATGAGCGTCTGGACCTGCGGACCATGTACGCGGCGCGCGCCACCGGCTGGCCGATCATCACCGAAGACTGGCTTTTTGGTCTCCGGGACGATGCTAGCATCGAGGATCTGGAAGAGTATTGGACGCGGATGGTGCTGGTGTCGCGCGATGCGGTCTCGGGGATCATCGATCTGGAAGTGCGCGCCTTCTCACCCGAGGCGGCGCGGACATTGGCGCAGGCCATTCTCGACGAAAGCGCCGATCTGGTGGATGATCTCAGCCGGATCGCGCGGGATGACGCGATCCGCTTTGCGCTGGTTGATGTGGAGCTGGCGGAAGCGCGTCTGGCGGAAATCCGTTCCAATGTGCGCGCGTTTCGGTCGGAGAACCGTCTGATCGACCCCGAATCCAACGTGAGCAGCCAGTCGGGCGTTCTGGCCGAGCTGCAGTCCCGTCTGGCCGAACGGCTGATCCGGCGTGGCAATATCGAAGCCTATACCGATGCCGGAGATGCGCGCATTGACGATCTGGACCGTCAGATCCAGGTGATCCGGGATCAGATCGATGCGGAGCGCGCGGTGTTTGCGGCGCGCAGCCAGGAAGGCCCCTCCCTGACCGATGTGATCGGCTCCTATGAGGAGTTGCTGGTCGATCTGGAGTTTTCCGAGAATACCTATAAGGCGGCGTTGGCTGGGGTCGAGCAGGCCCGGGCGGAGGCGCGCAGACAGGCCCGCTATGCGGCGGTCCATATCCGTCCGACGCTGTCGGAAGAAAGCCTTTATCCCAGCCGCTGGCAGCTGCTTCTGGCGCTGACCGTCGGGGTGTTTGCGCTCTGGGCGGCGGTGTCCCTGATCTACTACAATATTCGCGACCGGTCCTGAGACCTTGCTTCGGTTCTGCAATGTGTCGAAATCCTACGCCCTTCCCGGCGGCACCCGTCATATTCTGCGCAATATGACGCTGGATCTGCCCGGCGATCGGTCGGTGGCCATCGTCGGGCGCAACGGGGCAGGCAAGTCGACCCTGCTGCGCATGGTCAGCGGCATTCTGAACCCGGATCGCGGGGTGATCGAGCGGGTTGGCAAGGTGTCCTGGCCGCTGGGGTTTTCCGGCGGGTTCCATCCGGCCCTGACCGGGCGGCAGAACGCGCGTTTCATCGCCCGGGTCTATGGCGCCGATACTGACGAGATGGTCGAATTTGTCGAGGATTTTTCGGAGCTTGGCGGGTTTCTCGATATGCCGTTTCAGACCTATTCGACGGGGATGCGGGCCCGTCTGGCCTTCGGGGTTTCGATGGCGGCGGATTTCGACTGGTATCTGGTCGACGAGATTACCGCGGTCGGCGACAAGATCTTCAAGGAGAAATGCAGGCGTGCGTTCGAAGAAAAACTGTCAAGCGCGCAGCTTCTCATGGTGTCCCATTCCGATGCGACCTTGCGCGACTATTGTGAGGCCGGGCTGATGCTGAACAATGGCGAGGCATGGTATTTCGAGGATCTGAACGATGCTCTCGCCGCCTATCAGGCGATCCTCGAAAACCGCTGACCCATGGAGCGCGGGTCTTCTCCGAGTGCCGAGCTCTATTTCTCGGCGGCGATGTGCGACGGGTTGGAGACGGGTGAGATCCGCGCCCTTTCTGCGACGGTCTTCGCTGCCGGTGACACCCTGGTGGTGATCCGCCATCTTTCCGGTCTCGGGCGCCTGCCCGAGCATCGACGGCTGATCTATGTGATCGATGACGATTGGCGTGCAGGTCTCCAGGATCAGACCTTGCCGCGCCGGTACCGCCTGCAGCTGACATTTCGCGAGGGACGGGTCGGGCGTTGGCTGGAGCAGCAGGCGGATCTGATCCTCGCCAGTACCGAGGTGCTCCTGGCCCGGCTGCGCGGGGCATGGCCGGGAAAACCCGTCGAATTGCTCGAGCCGGCCTGGCCGCGATCCGAAGGGCCTCTGGCCCAAGAGATGCCGCGGCGGCTGGCCTATCTCTCGGCGGCCACCCATCGCGTGGATTTCCGCTTTATTGCCCCTGTCCTGGAAACGCTCCTTTCCCGTTATGCCGTGAAGCTCACCGTTTCTGAGAACGCACCAGTGCCCAGGGAGTGGCGGTCCCGGCCCGATGTGGTGCTGGTGCCGGTCATGGATTGGGCGGGCTACCGGGACTGGGCCCGGTGTCAGGCGTTCGACATCGCACTTTACCCAGCATGCGCGACATTGTTCAACGCGGCCCGGTCGCGGAACAAACTGTTGGAATTTGATCAGTTTGGCGCGGCACTTCTGTGTTCCGAAACCTGGGCTCCGGGGGCGCAGGCGGCCCGGGCCGGCCGCTGTCTTGCGGTGCCGGAAACGGCGGAGGCCTGGGGGGCTGCCCTGTCGAAATTGATCGAAACACCGGGCCTTGCCCGGCAGCTTGCCCAAACCAACCGCACAACCCTTGCGAGCGAAGACCCGCTCAAAATGCAGCAAAAGTTATGGTGCCGGATATTGGGGGGGTGACACTCGTTGGGGAATGGTGAAAAATTAATTGTGCGTTTTGAAACGTTTGGAATACAGGTCTTGCTGACGTAAACGCCACGAAAAATGCTGTCCTTATCGGAGCACCAGGCTTTTGAAAGACATTGCTGTACTTGGTTACGCCGCGCGCCTTCCCGGGGCAGAGACAATCGAAGACGTCTGGCAGATCCTGCTGGACGGGTCATCGACCATCGGACGGATCCCGGACACCCGTTGGTCGGAGGCGCGGTTTCGCGGCGGAGCGACACCGGAGCCCGGATACAGCTACAGCCATGCAGCCGGTGTTCTGGATGATCCTTTCGCCTTTGACGCGGATTATTTCCGGATCTCGCGGCTTGAGGCCGAACAGATGGATCCGCAGCAGCGCATTCTGCTGGAAACCTGTGCCCGGGCCTTTGATCACGCGGGGATCGACCCCCATGGGCTGAGCGGCGAGCGGACCGGCGTCTTTGTCGGAGGGGCGGCGGCGGATCACTCCACCTCGATCACGCAATCCTCTGATCTTATTGGCCCTTATTTCATGTTGGGCAATACGCTTTCGATCCTGTCGAACCGCCTGTCCTATGCCTGGGATTTCCAGGGGCCGAGCCTGACGGTCGATACCGCCTGCTCTTCGTCACTGGTCGCACTTGATCTGGCGCGGGCGGCGCTTGAGCGCGGCGAAATCGACACGGCCGTGGTGGCGGGCGTGAACATGCTGCTGTCGCCCTATTCCTTCATCGGCTTCTCCCAGGCGGGCATGATCTCGCCCCGCGGGATCTGTTCGCCGTTCTCGGCCGAGGCCGATGGCTACGTGCGCTCGGAAGGTGCGGTGGTCTTCATTTTGCAGAACCGCAAGAAGGCCGAGCTGGCCAATCTCAATTTGCGAAGCCTTCTGATAGGCACTGCGGTTAACTCGGACGGCAGAACGAATGGTCTTCCTTTGCCATCACGTCAACGTCAATCGGAATTGATGAAATCGGTAATTGACGATTTTGATGTAGACCCGAATGCGCTTGCTTTTGTGGAAGCCCATGGAACAGGCACTCCGGTGGGCGATCCGAATGAATCTTGGGCGATCGGCGAAGCCTACGGGCGCGGGCGCGAAGAACAACTTCCGATTGTGTCTTCCAAGGCCAATTTTGGTCACCTGGAACCTGCTGCGGGGCTGGTCGGGCTGTTGCGGGCGCAGCTTTGTCTTGAGCGGGGCTATTTGCCGACCATGCCGGAGGTCGGGGCGCCCAATCCCGAGATCGATTTCGAGGATCTGAACCTGGTCCTGCCTCAAAAGGGGACCGCGCTTCCGGCCCGGGACGGCGGATGGCAGGCGGCGGTCAATTCCTTCGGCTTCGGTGGCACGAATGCCCATGCGGTGATTGGTCAGGCGCCAGTCAAGAAGGCGTCTGTGGCGCCCTTCCCGCCCGCGCTGCTGTTGACCGCGTCGAGCGCCAAGGCGCTGTCCGGACTTGCCGAGACGTGGGCCACGGCGATCGAGACCCGGGACCCGGCGACGCTTGCCAGCATGGCGGTCAGTGCCAACCGGCGGATTGCCCGCCATGGCAACCGGATCTGTCTCAAGGCGGGCACGCCTGCGCTTTTGCGCGAGGCCATCGACCAGTGGTGCGAAGCGGGCGGCAAATCGCAAAAGGCCGCCGGCCAGGATCTGCCTGTGGCCTTCATTTTCCCCGGCAATGGCACCGCCTGGGCGGGCATGGCGCGCGATGTTTTTGCTGCCGACAGCCGCTTTCGAGGATCTTTCAAGGACTGCGCGGCAGCCTTTGCGGATTTCGGTCTGAGCGATCCCGAAGCCCTGCTTTTCGATCCCGATCTCGACAAGGTGCTGAACCGGGCCGATGTGGCCCAGCCGCTGATCTTCTCGATCCAGGTGGCGCTGGCTCGGGCGCTTGGCGCTGCAGGCGTGCACCCGGCGGCGACGTTGGGCCATTCGGTGGGAGAATATGCCGCTGCAGTGGTGGCGGGGCGGCTCAGCATCGTCGAGGCGGTGCGTCTGATCGTCATCCGGTCAAAGGCCTTCGAGCCGCTTCTGGACACCGGCACCATGGCGGCGCTGAACTGTTCGGCGGAAGAGGCGCAGGCCCTGATCGACAAGTTTGATCTGCCGCTGGATGTCTCGGCCGAGAATTCACCGCGCAATGTGACCGTCAGCGGGCCTTTGACGGCGATTGACACGCTGCTCCGGGCCGCCAAGGCGAAACGCATCTCCGCGCTGAAACTGGGTATCCCCTATCCCTATCACAGCCGTGCCGTGGACCGGATCAACAGCGCATTGAGCGAGGAACTTGGCGAGGTCGAGCATTGCAGTTCCCAGGTTCACTTCTATTCCGGCTGGGCGGGCGCCCTCGCCGATGACGTGGCGCTCGACAGCCAATACTGGATCCGCAATGCGCGGGACATGGTGGCTTTCAAGGCCGGGATCGAAGCGATGGATCGCGACGGAATCGGCCTGTTCCTGGAAATTTCGCCACGCTCGGTCCTGCAGGGCAATCTGCGCGACATTCTGGCCGGGTCGGATCGGACCCATGCATTGCTGGACACGATGAAGAAGGGGGCGGGGACGGCCAGCCAGCCCGAGGCCATCGCCCGTCGGGTGCTGGCGGCAGGCGGCAAGGTGGAGGATCAGCAGATCCTCGGTCCGCAATCCCGCCACACGGCGGCCGTGCCCGATTACCCGTTTGATCGGGAGGTGCTGCGGCTTGCGCCGCGGGCGGGCTTTGCCGCCGAGATCGACGGGGGGGCGGAGCATCCGCTGCTGGGACGCAGGCTGTCCGAGGATCGTTATGACTGGCAAAGCAGCCTGTCGCTGGCGCGCCTGCCCTGGCTGGCCGATCACCGGATTGCGGGAGCCGTGCTTTTGCCGGCGGCGGCCATGCTGGACATGTTCCATGCGGCCGCGCGCCAGATTGCCGGGACCGAAGGGTTTGAGCTGCGCGACGTGGAGTTCCTCAAGCCCGTTGTGCTCGATGATGGCACGGCCCGGGTGCGGATGATCTTTGAAGACGAGACGCGGCAGCTCGTTCTGCTGGTGCAGAAGGATCGCCGGCTGGAGCGCGCGGCGCGCGCCACCTTGCGCACGGCCGTGCCCGCGCTTGAGAAGGAATGCCGGATCGCCGCGCCACGGCCTGCGGGAGCGCTCTATGAAGAATTGAGCCGGGCCGGGCTCGACTACGGTCCTGCCTTTGCCCGGCTCGATGCCTTCGGGCCCCGGACCTCGGGGATCGATGTGGCGCTGAAGCCCGGAGCGCCCGGCCAGGGGATGGAAGACTTCATCTGTGCGCTCGATGCGATCTTTCACGGCGCGGCAATCTTTTCCGACGCCCGGACGGCACGGGTGCCCTATCGGATCGACAGGGTGCGGTTCAACGCTGGCGGGCCGGTGGTGTCCGGGCGCCTGACATCGAAAGAGGCGCGGTTGCAGGGCAACCTGGACGTCTCCGCCGTCGATCCGGACGGCAAGGTGGTTGCGCATCTTGACGGCCTGGCCTTCCATCGCCTGCCCCCGGTCGTCGCGGGTGGCGCATTGTTCCATGACGAGACCCGGCTTTCGCTCACCGTCGTCGCCCCGCGTCTGGAAGAGCGGTTTTCCGCGCTTTTCGCGGGCGCGAACGCTGATCCCAGCGATCTTGATGTGACCCGCGGTGCGCTTGCCGGGCGGCTCGCCTGGGGGCTCTGCTTCGACCGGCCGGATCCCAAGGATCCCCGCCACGGGATCGCCGCAGCCTGGCTCGAAAAGCTCGACATGGCTGTGGATGAGGGCCAGGGGCTGGTCGCGCGGGGCAATTGTCCGTGGCCGCCTCTCGATTCCTTGATCCAGCTC
The DNA here is from genome assembly GCA_025800205.1 of Silicimonas sp. Taxonomy (GTDB): domain Bacteria; phylum Pseudomonadota; class Alphaproteobacteria; order Rhodobacterales; family Rhodobacteraceae; genus CALKXV01. The sequence goes on from JAOXSD010000191.1 coordinate 17,209, forward strand.
ACCGCCGATCACCTGTGCCATGCCAGCGACGAACTGGCGGCGACCCTGCTGGCGGCGTCCGCGGGGGCGGTGGACAAACGCAGACCTCTGAGCCGGGTGCGGGACTGGGGCGCGCGGTTGATCGATCGGTTGGATGGCCCGCCCCTGCGCGTGTTGATCGCGGGTGATGTGGACGGGCCTCTGATCGCCAAGCTGCACAATCAGGGGCATCATGTCACCGTAACGGCGGCGGATCTGGATCTGGCGCTGGCCGATCTCGGAGATGCCGAAGGGCTTGATTTCGCGGCACAAAGCCCCGACGAACTGGCCGACAGAACCCCGTTTGATCTGGTCATCGGCCTGTCTTTGCTGACCCTTGATGACCGGTTTCTCAAACCGCTCGCGGAGGTGGCGCGGGCGGCGGCGGAAACCGTTCTGATCGATGAACGTGCCGATCTCTTTGCGCTGATGACCCATCGCTACGTCAGCCAGGCGAAGGTCGCCACCGGTTTGCGGCGCTTTGGCAAACTTCATGCGTTCAACCTGCCCCAGGATGAGGCGGTGATGGTGCATCTCGGCGCCCGGGCCGCCGAACCGGAGACGCCGAAGATCTCTGCCGCGCGCATTCTGGGCGACGGGCATTTTGCCGAGGCGCTGGCGGAAGACATGCCGGATGCGGCCCAGGCGACCCGCATGGTGGTCCTGCCCGAGACCGGCAGCGCCTTCGAACAGCTTGACCGGATGCGCGCGCTTGCCGATGCGCTAGCGCCGGAGGAGACCGGCTGGGTGTTGTCCCTTGACCATGAGCGGGTGGCGGAGCTGACCGGTTTGAGACGGGTACTGTGCAATGAAACCGGCAAGGATCTGCGCTGTGCCGTGGTTTCGCCCGAGACCGAGCCGAAGCGGGTGATCGAGATCCTGACCAAGACGGAGGAACGGGAGCTTCTGCTGACCCGTGGCGCCTGCGAAACCCTGCGGCTGCAACCGCGACCGGTGCTGCCCCAGGTGCCCGTGCAGGCGCGCAAACGTCTGGTTCCCACCGAGGTCGGGGCCGGCACGCCGCGCCCAATTCCGGTCATCGAACCCCGTGTCGCCCCCTGCGATGACGAGGTGGAAATCGAGATCCGGGCCGTCGGGCTGAACTTTCGCGATGTCATGTTGGCGCGGGGATTGCTGCCCGATGACGCGTTCCTGGGCGGGTATGCCGGGCGCAATCTGGGCATTGAATGCGCCGGTGTGGTCAGCCGCGCCGGTCCAAATGCGCGTTTCATCGAGGGGGATCGGGTCGCCTCCTTTGCCGCCGGTGCCTTTGCCAGCCATTGCTGCGTGCCCGAGGCCTGCGTTCTGCCCCTGCCCGATGATGTGACTCTCGCCGAAGGGGCGACCTTGCCGGTGGCCTTTCTGACGGCCGATTATGCCCTGCACGACTGTGCCCGGCTAGAAGAGGGCGAGAGCGTGCTGATCCATGGTGGCGCGGGCGGCGTCGGCCTGGCGGCGATCAAGCTTGCCAAGACCATGGGTCTGCGCATCTTTGCCACTGCAGGCAGCCCGGAGAAACGCCGCTTCCTGCAGGCGCTTGGGGTCGAGGCCTGTTTCGACAGCCGCGCGCTGACCTTTGCCGAGGATGTCATGCAGGCGACCTCCGGCAAGGGGGTGGATGCGGTGATCAATTCCCTTGCGGGCAGTTTCCAGGCGGCCAGTCTTGAATGTCTTGCGCCATTTGGCCGCTTTGTCGAACTGGGCAAGCGGGACATTTTCGAGAATTCCCATCTGGGCCTGCGCGCTTTGCGGCACAATATTTCCTTTTTCGCGGTCGATGCGGATCAACTGGTGAAGGAACGGGAAGACAAGGCGCTGAAGATCATGGCGCGGATTTCCAGCGCCTTGGCACGCGGCGATCTGCGTCCCCTGCCCCATCGCCGGCTTGGCGACGGATCTCTGGCGGCGGGCATGGAGATGATGCAGCGGGCCGATCACATCGGCAAGATCGTGGTCGAGGCACCCACCGCTCCGGCGCCTGAAGCCGGGGACGATGTTGACTATCGCGGCGCCTGGCTGATCACCGGCGGCACCCGTGGCTTTGGCCTTGCCACCGCCCAGTGGCTGGCCCGGCGCGGCGCGCAATCCCTGTGGCTGGCCAGCCGCTCCGGCCAGTGTGATCCGGCCGCTCTGGAGGAATTCGCGGCACTTGGTCTGCGGGTCGAGAGCGTGGCGGTGGATGTGACTTCGGAGGCGGACATGGCGGCTCTGGTCGCGCGTATCGCGGAGACCGACAAAGCGCTTGCCGGCGTGGTCCATGGAGCCATGGTGCTGGATGATGCACCCGCAGCCGATCTCAACGAGGAACGGTTCGACGCGGTCTGGGCACCGAAGGTGACCGGCGCCCAGGTGCTCGACCGGCTGACCCGTGCGCTCAAGCCTCGGCATTTCTGGCTCTATGCCTCGATTGCGGCCCGGTTCGGTAATCCCGGCCAGGCCGCTTATGCGGCGGCCAATGGCGCGCTGGAGGATCTGGCGCGGCGGCGGCGCGACGAGGGTCTGCCGGGTCTTGCGATCGCCTGGTCGGCCATTGGCGACACGGGCTATCTTGAAGCGAGCGCGGAACTGCGCGGACGGATTGCCGACAATGGCGTCACCCCCTTGCGGGCCGCCGATGCGCTCGATGCGCTCGACACCGCCTTGCGGGCGGATCCCGGGCGGGAAACGGTGACCATCGGGCGGGTGAACTGGAACAAGCTGGCGCAGACCCTCGCCATTCGGGGCGAGCCGTTCTTCGAGGGGCTGCGTCTGCGCGCCCCCGCCGTGTCGGGCACCGATCTGGACGGGTTGATCCTGAGCCAGGGTGTCGAGAGCGCGGTGAAAACGGTGGCAGACCTGCTGGTCAAGGATTTTGCCCGGGTGCTGCGTCTGCCGGAGGCGCGGATTGACGGGGCGGTCACGCTGGGTGAGCTTGGCTTCGACAGCCTGTTGGGCATGCAGCTTCGCTTGATGATCGAAGAGCGGCTGGACACCCAGTTCCCGGCCAATCTGCTTTCCGAAGCGCTGACCATCCAGCGGCTGGCTGAAATCCTGATCGAGCATCGGGTGACGACAAGCGCCATCGACAGTTCCATGGCCGGCTCGCTGGCGGCCATTCACCTTGTGGACACCGGCGTCTCCGAGGTCGAGCGTGAGGATATCGTCCGCGCGGCGGTGGATCGGGGGCGGTCATGACCGGACGACCTCATTCCGATCTGATGGCGCAATTGCGGGCGGCCCATAAGGGGTTCGAAGCGCCGAAACTCACCGATGAGGCTGAGCTGGCTCCCTGGCCAACGCCAAGCCTTGCTGATCTTGAAGCCTATGAACGGATCGCGATCAGCCATGCGGCGGCCGACCAACTGGGCGTCGCCTCCCCGTTTTTCCGTGCGCTCGACGGCTCCGCTGGAACCGAAGCGGTGATGGAGGGCGCGGCTCGGGTGAATTTCGCCTCCTATGATTACCTGTCGATCAACCACCACAAGGCGCTGGCGACCGATGTGGCGGAGGCGGTGCAGCATCACGGGGTTTCGGTTTCGGCCTCCCGGCTGGTCGGCGGTGAACGGGGATTGCACCAGGATCTGGAACGCGCGATTGCCAGCTTCCTCGGCACCGAAGACGCGGCCGTGATGGTGTCGGGCTATCTGACGAACCTCTCTGCCATTCGCACTTTGATGGGTGAAGGGGATCTGGTGCTGGCCGATGCGAGGGCGCATAATTCGATCTACGAAGGCATCCGGGTGTCGCAGGCGACCCATGTCAGTTTTCCCCATAATGACCCGGACTGGGTGGACGATTATCTGGAGACCAACCGGCAGACCTTCCGTCGGGTGCTGATCGCCATCGAGGGGCTGTATTCCATGGATGGCGATACACCGGATCTGGCCCGGTTTGTGGAGCTGAAAAAGAAATACGGCGCCTGGCTGTTGCTGGACGAGGCCCATTCCATCGGTGTGCTGGGGGCCAGCGGGCGCGGGCTTTGTGAAGAACAGAATGTCGATCCGCGCGACGTGGATGTGATCATGGGCACCCTGTCGAAGAGCCTCTGTTCCTGTGGCGGTTTTCTTGCCGGGTCCAAGGTGCTGGGCGAGTTGATCCGCTTCGGCGCGCCGGGCTTTGTCTATTCGGTCGGCCTTTCGGTGCCGAACACCGTGGCGGCCCGGACCGCGCTGCGCCTGCTTGAGACGGAGCCCGAGAGGGTGGTGCGGTTGCGCAATCTTTCCCGGCGCTTTCAGGAGATCGCCCACCGGCTCGGGCTCGATACGGCGGAGGCGGAGCCCTATGCGGTGCAGCCGATCATCATCGGCGATTCCCTGCGCGCGGTCTGGGTGTCGAATGCGCTTCTGGCCGAAGGGTTCAACGTGCTGCCGATCATCGCGCCCGCGGTGCCCAACCAGGCTGCCCGGCTGCGCTTCTTTCTCAATGCCGATCACACTGCCGAGGACATCACCCGGGTGCTTGAGGTGACGGCGGGGCTGATCGAACGGTCGAAAGACCAGTTTCAGCGCGCGGGTTGAGCGGGGGAGGGTCGGCGATGAAGGATACGTTCCCCTCCGCTGATCTGTCGGATCGCCATCTCCTGTTGTTGCAGGGCCATCCGTCGTCCTTCTGGGGGCAGCTGGCGGATGCGGCCCGGGCCCAGGGCGCTCAGGTTTCAAAGGTCCATTTCTGCCTTGCGGACAAGGTCTATTGGGGCGGCCGGTCGGCCATTTCCTATCGCGGCGGGCTGGCCGATTGGCCGGATTGGCTGAAGGAGCATGTGAAGGCGGAGGGGATCACCGATATTCTCTATTATGCCGACCGTTTTCCCTATCATGTGAAGGCCCGCGAGGTGGCCGACGCCCTGGGTGTTTCCTGCTGGGCCACCGAGTTCGGCTATCTGCGGCCCGATTGGATCACCTTCGAGCCGGGTGGGCTTGGGGCGTTCTCCAGCTTTGACCGCCATCCCGACCGGATCACCGAAACCGCATTGGGGCGCGATCTGCCGGACATGAATGAGCGGTTCAGCCACGGGTTTGCAGCGGAAGCCTTCCATGAGGTCTGCTTCGGGCTTTTGACAGTGCTCGGGCGCCCGCTCTATCCGCGCTTCCGCTCCGACCGGGTGTTCTGGCCGGTGTTCGACTATCTGAGCTGGTTGCCGAAACTGGCGACAGGCCCGCGCGACGAACGGGCGGCGCGTCGACTTCAGGCCCGGCTTGCGGCGCAGGGTCAGAGCTACTTCCTGCTGCCGATGCAGATCGAATCCGATTACCAGATCCGTGACAATTCTCCCTACAATGCGCTGGAGGAATTCCTCAATGAGGTCCTCGGCTCCTTTGCGCGGCACGCGCCTGCGGACGACCGGCTGGTGATCAAGCTCCATCCGCTGGACAGCGGAATGGAAAACTGGGCGCGCCGCTTGCGGCGTCTGGCGCGCAGGCATGACCTGAACGGGCGCATCGACGTGGCCCGTGGTGGCCATCTGGGCGAGTTCATCCGCGGCTCGAAAGGGGTGGTCTTGGTCAATTCCACCGTCGGGCTTCATGCGCTGCGCCAGCAGGTGCCGGTTCATCCCTGCGGCCACGCGATCTATGATGTGGCGGGGCTGACCGATCAGGGTCCGCTTGACGGGTTCTGGACCGCGCCCAGCCCGGTGGATGCAGACCTTCTGGACAGTTTCCTGCGCGCTTTGACCAAGATCCAGATCAAAGGGTCGTTCTTTCATCCCGAGGGCCGCAACCTGGTGATCGAGGGCATTCTCGCCCGGTTGCGCGAAGCGGGTGGTGATTACTGAACTTCGGTCAACCGGCTGCGATGCCGGATCAGCACGGCGGCGCCAAGCACGGTCATCGCGGCGCCGAGAAGCGTCGGATAGAGGATCGTCACGTAATCCCCGTCATAGGTCGGGTAGAACCCGCGTCGCGCTTCACCCACCACATGGATCAGCGGGTTCCACCACAGCAGTTCGCGGACTTTTTCCGGCAATTCCTCGAAGGTGAAGAACACCCCTGAAATGATGAACAATGGCCGGCTGATGATCCCCCAGACTTGCCGCCAGGCGGGAAGGAATTCGAATAAAGGCGCGTTGATCATGCCGACGCCCAGTCCGAGGATGGCGCCTGAGGCAAAGGCGGAACACAGGTTGCCATAGGACAGCCGGACGGCTTCGTCGATCAGGATCATCAAACCACTGTAGATGATGATAGCGACGACGATGAGCGTGATCAGCGAAAGAAGCACCCGGGCCAGAACCACGTCGAGGGCGGTGACCATGGGCAATTGCAGCAGCGGGCGGTTCACCGACACCGAGGTGCCCGCGCTGCTGGCGGTTTCATGGAAGAAATGGAACGGAATGTACCCTGTCGCATAGAAGAAGACGAAGCTGGATCCAATGGCCGGTGATCTCACGATCTGCGAGAAGGCCAGCGCAAGAATGAGAATGATTCCAACAGGTTCTAGGATCGCCCAGACATAGCCGCCCCAGCTGCGGCCATAGCGGGTGATCATCTCGCGGATGATCAGCGCGCCGATCACCCGGTTGAACTTCGCAAGTGCCTGCATCACAGACCTTTCCTGACGCGTTCCGGGGGTGTTTTACCCCCTGCTTCGCGGGACGGAAAGGCCTCGAAGGGATGTTCCCTCAGGCGGGCGTGAACTGAGTGCGATAGGTCTCGCGCAGGATGTTCTTTTGCACCTTGCCCATGGTGTTGCGGGGCAATTCATCGACAATCACCAGCGCGCGGGGGTGTTTGAACCGGGCGAGCGCCTCGGCGGCAGCGGCCTGGATCGCATCGACATCGGGCGCAGTACCCGGTTGCGGGACGATGAGGCCCAGCACGGTCTCGCCGAAATCCGCATGGGGCACGCCGATGACCGCGCTTTCCAGCACGCCGGGCTGATCGTCCAGCACCAGTTCGATCTCCTTGGGATAGATGTTGTAGCCGCCCGAAATGATCAGATCCTTGTCGCGCCCGACGATCAGCAGATAGCCATCTTCGTCGAAGCGCCCAAGATCGCCGGTGATGAAGAACCCGTCATCGCGCAATTCGGCGGCGGTCTTTTCGGGCATCTGCCAATAGCCCCTGAAAACATTGGCGCCGCGCACCTCGATCTGGCCGACGTCGCCCTGGGGCAGGGTTTCGCCGCTGGCCGGATCGGTCACTTTCACCTCGACACCCGGCAGCGGCAGCCCGACAGTGCCCGGCTTGCGCGCGCCGTCATAGGGGTTCGACGTGTTCATGTTGGTTTCGGTCATGCCATAGCGTTCAAGGATGCGATGGCCGGTGCGGGCTTCGAACTGGATATGGGTTTCGGCCAGAAGCGGCGCGGAGCCCGACACAAAAAGCCGCATATGCCCGGTCAGATCGCCGGTGAAGCGCGCGTCGCCCAGGAGCCGAGTGTAGAAGGTCGGCACGCCCATCATCGAGGTGGCCTTGGGCATCTGCGCAATCATCGCATCCAGATCGAACCGGGGCAGGAAGATCATCGCACCACCTGCCAGAAGCGTGATGTTGGTCGCCACGAACAGCCCGTGGGTGTGGAAGATCGGCAGGGCATGAAGGAGCACGTCGTCGCTGGTGAACCGCCAGACCTCTGCCAGGGTTTCGGAATTCGACAGCAGGTTTTCCTGGGTCAGCATCGCGCCCTTGGACCGCCCGGTGGTGCCCGAAGTGTAAAGGAAGGCGGCCAGATCATCGGCACTGCGCGGCGACGTGTCAAACCGGGTCGGCTGGTCGCTGGCGGCCTCGGCGAAGCTGCCGCCACCGTCGGCATTGAGCGTCATCACACCGGCACCGAGAGGGGCGGCAATGCCCGTGAGAACGTCGAGATCGGCGCCATCACAGACCACCAGCCTGGCACCGCTGTCCTCGATGAAATAGCGCAGTTCATCGGCCTTGTAGGCGGTGTTCAGGGGCAGGAAGATCACGCCGGCCTGCACGCAGGCGGCATAAAGCGCCAGCGCCTCGGCGGATTTTTCCACCTGGGCCGCAAGCCGGTCACCGGGCACCAGCCCCGCGTTCTGCAACACATGGGCGAATTGCGCGGTCTGGGCCAGAAAGGAGGCATGGGTCACCACGCGCCCGTCTTCGAGATAGAGAAACGGGGTCATGCGACCGGCATGTTTCCCGAAAAGCGCGTCATAAAGGGGGTTCGTCATGCGCCTGCCTTTTCTGCCAAAAGTTTTCTGCCACCGGCGCTGAGTGAGCGGATTTCCGATGTGGCCGAGATCTTGCCCTTCGTGGCAAATCGTTCGTGGTTTTGCGAGACTTTCGTCAGGTCGTAAAGGTAATTCACCATCGCCCCGCCCGATTGGTCGCGCCCCTTGTCCGACAGATCCGCCCCGGCATGAACCTTGTGGATCTGCGCCCCGTTGCCCAGGTGGAACCGGGCCACCGGATCGCGTGGCACTCCGGTCGTCCGCTTGGCCTCCATCAGGTAATGGGCGGCCAGGGCGCGCAAGGTCTCAGGGTCATCGGGCAGCGCCCTGCCCTGCTCTTCGAGCCAGGACCGCAGGCCGGGGATCGGCGACAGGGTGACGAAGGTCTTGAGGTTCGGCAGGTCCATGGCCAGATCGGTGGCCACCTGTTTGATCAGCGAATTGCCGAAGGAGATATTGGCGAGCCCGGCCTGACAATTGGAGATCGAATAGAAGACGGCGGTGTCGGCCTCTTCGGCATCGATGCTCTGACGGTCTTCCGAGAGGAGATCCTGAACGGATGAGGGGATGCCGCGGGTCAGGGCCACTTCGACAAAGATCAAGGGTTCGTCGGCCATGGCCGGGTGAAAAAAGGCAAAGCAGCGGCGGTCCGAAGGTTGCAGGCGGCGACGCAGATCGTCCCAGCTGTCGATCGCATGGACGGCTTCGTAGGCGATGATCTTGTCGAGGATATGGGCGGGGCTTTCCCAGTTCACCGGGCGCAGGACCAGAAAGCCGCGGTTGAACCAGGAGCTGAAGAGGTGCTGGAAATCGTAATCGAGCGCCGCCAGCGCCGGGTCGGTTCGGGTGTGTTTCAGCAGCTCGGCGCGCATGGCGACCAGTTGGCCGGTGGCTTGCGGCACCCGGTTCAGCCTGCGGATGAATTCCTGGCGTTTCGGTTCGGCGGCGGCGGAAAAGACCGCATAGGTGGTGCGGTTGGGGTTGGCCTCATAGGCTTCGAGGGCCTTGCGCACGCCCTCGGGGTCGAAATCCATCGCGCGCGCCAGATGGTCGAAAAAGGTTTTCTTTTCATCGGGCTCCATCGCCTCGAACCGGCCGAGGATGATCCGCCCCAGCTTCTGGCCGGACATTTCGCCATCGGTGCCCACGAGCGCTTCGGCCAGCTCCGCGATCTTGCGGCTGTCGTCATCGCCGGACCAGGTGAAGCGGCCCCGGCGCTCGAAGACCGTGGTCAGAAGATCCGCCAGCATGGTCACAGGGAGGCCCCCATCACCGCGTTCGGCAGCCAGGTGGCGATGCCGGGGAAGAGGCAGAGCAGCACGATGGCGATGATCATGCAGGCCACGAAAGGCAGCGAGCCGCGTAGGATGGTTTTCAACGAGATGTCGGGCGCGATGCCATTGATGACATAGAGGTTGAGGCCCACGGGGGGCGAGATCAGGCCGATTTCCATGTTGATTGTCAGGACCACGGCGAACCAGATCGGGTCGAAGCCGGCGGTGGTGATGATCGGCAGGAGGATCGGGGCGGCCATCAGGATGACGGCGACGGGCGGCAGGAAGAAGCCCGCGACCAGCAGGAAGATGTTGATTGCGCCCATCAGTACCCAACGGTTCACATCCAGCGTGCCGATCCATTCGGCAATCGCCTGGGTGATGAACAGCGACGACAGCATGTAGCTGAAGACCCCGGCAGCGGCGATGATGAAGAGGATCATCACGCTTTCCTTGGTGCTGTCGCGCAGGACAACCCAGAGATCGGCGGGGTTCCAGAGCTTGTAGATCACCATGGCGATGACGAGGCAGAGGAGTGCGCCGACCGCTGCGGTTTCCGACGGTGTCGCGATGCCGCCATACATGGCGTAGAGCACGCCGACGATGATGGCGAGGAACGGCAGCACGCGGGGCAGGATTTCAAGCCTCTCGCGCCAGCTGTAGGAGGTGGCGGAGAGCACGGCGGCGTCGCCCGAGCGCCAGGTGGCATAGAGCGACCAGGCCATGAAGAGCGCGACCAGAAGAAGGCCGGGGAAAACACCGGCGAGGAAGAGGCGGCCGATCGAGGTCTCGGTGGCTATGCCGTAGACGATCATAGTGACCGAGGGCGGGATCAGGATGCCGAGCGTGCCGCCTGCGGCGATGGAGCCCGAAGCGATGGCGTCGGGATAGCCGCGTTTGCGCATCTCGGGGATGCCCATCTTGCCGATGGCGGCACAGGTGGCGGGCGAGGAGCCGGACATGGCGGAAAAGAGTGCGCAGGCGCCGAGGTTGGAGATGACGAGGCCGCCGGGGACGCGGGTGAGCCAGCGTTCGAGGGCCTCGTAGAGATCGGCCCCGGCGCGGGTGGAGGCGATGGACGCCCCCATGATGATGAACATGGGGATCGAGAGCAGCGCGAAATTGTCGAGCTTGCCGAAGAGGATTTCGGGCATGAGTTCGAGCGACCGCATGCCGTCGAAGATCATCAGGAACCCGGCGGAAACGATCAGGAGCCCGAGCGCGACGGACACGCCGGAGAAGAGAACAAGGATCGTGGCGATGGCGACGATGGCACCGAGAAGGAGGGGATCCATTACTCGTCTCCCAGACCGAAGGGGCTTTCGACGCCGGTGAGCATGGCGACCAGATCGGCGATCAACTGCAGCAAGAGGAGACCGAAGCCCACGGGCAATGCGAGGTACGGAATCCAGAGCCGCACGCCCCAGACCGTGTCCGAGCGCCAGCCCCGTTCCCAGGCGAAATGCCAGTAATCATAACCGTAATAGAGCATCACGCCGACGATCAGGATCGAGACACTCAGCGTCACGAAAGCCAGAACCTTGCGTGCGCCCATGGGCAGCGCCAGCGGGACCAAGTCGACATTCACATGGCCGCGCAACCGCTGCACGTAAGGCAGGCCCACCAGCGTCGCCGCGATCACCAGATAGATCACCGCTTCGGTTTGCCAGACGGTGGAGCCGTTCAATACGAAACGGATAAAGATCATCTGGCAGGTGATGCCCACGGCGGCCACGATCATCGCCGCCGAACACCAGCCCGCGAGGGTGGAAATGGCGGCGACGGCGCGCAGAAAGGGGTTGTTGCCCACGGGCGCGACCGCGGCGGAAGACTGGCCAGCCATCACGGGGCCTCCTGATCCTGGGGGTGTTGGGGCGGATCGCTCCGCCCCAAAAGCGCAATCCGAAAAGTGGAAACCGGGTTTCGGAGTGAATTGCGCGTCAATACCTAGTCAGTTCACTCGACCGACAGCGCCATATCCAGCAATTCCTGCCCGCCCGGCGTGTCTTCGACGAACTTCTTGTAGGAGGTTTCCTGCGCCAGCGCGCGCCAGGCGTCGAATTCGGCCTGACTCATCTCGGCGATTTCGACCCCGTTGTCGGCAAAGACCTTGGCGGAATTGGCATCCTGTTTCTTGGCCTCTTCCAGGTAGAAGGCTTCGGCCTTCGCCGCGCCATCGAGAAGCGCCTGCTGTTGCTCCGCACTCAGCCCGTCGAAGGCCGATTTGTTCATCAGAAGCGGCTGATACATGAACCAGAGCGCGAAATCGGAGGCGGGCGTGTAGCAGGCCACCTGCTCATAGATCCGGTAGCTGACAAAGGACGACGACGAGGTATTGGCGGCGGTCAGCACGCCGGTCTGCATCGCATTGTAGATTTCCGACGAGGCCATGGACGCAATCGAAGCCCCGGCGCCTGCCAGCATCTGCTCAAACGCCTTGCCCGCCGCACGGGTCTGCTGACCCTGCACATCGTCGGGTGCTGTGATGCACTTGTCCTTGCCGACAAAACCGCCCGCCAGATAGCCATGGACCAGCACCATCACATCGTCACCGGCCATGATCTCTTCGATCTTGCCCATGAAATCGCTCTCATTGAGGCGCGCGGCGTGGTCGTGGTTCTTCACCAGACCGGGCATCAGCGTGAGGTTGTAGGCCGGTTGCTGACCGCCCGCGTAAGACAGCGGGAAGACGGTCATGTCGAGCTGACCCCGGCTGAGCGGCTTATATTGCTCGCGCGGTTTGAACAGCGATTTTGACGGGAAAATCTTGATTTCCAGATCGACATTGGCGGCGGCCACCTCATCGGCGACGATCTGGGCGACTTGGTGGCGCACATCGGCGGTGGACCATTGGTGCGACAGGCGCAGCTCGGCGGCATGGGCGGCGATGGCACTGCCAAATACGGCTGTGGCCGCCAGCGCGGCGGTGAATTTCTTGGACATGTTTTCCTCCCTGACTGCCCGATTCCCACCGGGCTCGCAGTGATCCTTGCAAGGCTCGTGTATCAAGTCAATTATTTTGTATACAAGAAGGGATTTCTTGCGTGCAAATGCCGCGCCTGCTATGGAAAGCCATGGAACGGAAGAGATCCGATATCATTGCCGACCAGATCGAAGAGCTGATCTTCGACGGCACCTTCTCGGATGGGGAGCGTCTGGACGAGGTGCAGTTGTCGGCGCGTTTTTTGGTCTCCCGCACGCCGATCCGCGAGGCGCTTTTGCGGCTTGCCCAGTCCGGTCTGGTCGAGCATCTGCCGCGCCGTGGCGTCTTTGTCCGCCAGCCCGGCCCCATCGAATTGATGGAAATGTTCGAGGTGATGGCGGAACTGGAAGCCACCTGTGCGCGCTTTGCCGCCGCCCGGATTTCCGATGCCGCCATCACGGATCTGCACGCCACCAATGCGCGCTGCAACGAGGCGGTCGCGGCCGGGGACACCAATCGGTACTACCGGGAAAACGAAACCTTTCACGGCATTCTCTACCGCGAATCCGGCAACGGGTTTCTGGAACAGGAATGCCTGCGTCTGCAGCGGCGGTTGCAGCCGTTTCGCCGGACGCAATTGCGCCTGCGCGGTCGGCTCCGGCAATCCATGGCGGAACATGAGGAGATTGTCGCCGCACTTGAGGCGGGCGACGGGTCGCGCGCGGCGGAGGCTCTTCGCGGCCATGTGGCGGTCCAGGGCGAGAAATTCCACCATCTGATGGCGAGCCTGAAGACCGCCGCCGAATAACCGGGTGGTCAGCCCCCCTCGACCCGCACGTTGAAGCCTGCCTCCTTCAAACGCCCGATGATGTCCTGCACATGGCCGATGTCACGGGCCTCGATCACCACATCAAGTTCGGCCTGTTTCAACGCCACGGACTGGAACATCCGCTGGTGGATCACCTCGATCACATTGGCACCGGCCTCGCCGATCAGGCGCGAGATCTGGGACAATTGTCCGGGCCGGTCGTCGATTTCGAAGGTCAGCCGGGTGATGCGGCCGTCGCGCACCAGACCGCGGAGGATCAGCGTCGAAAGAATGCGGGAATCGATATTGCCGCCGCAGATCACCAACCCGACCTTCTTGCCCTGCATCTGATCGGCCAGTGCCTTGACCACGGCGAGCCCCGCACCCGCCGCCCCTTCGGCGACGATCTTTTCATGGGACAAGAGATCGAACACCGCCGCCTCGATCTCCTCTTCGCTGACCGCCTCGATCCGGTCCACATGGCTGCGGATGATCTCGACATTGCGCGGCGATGGCGCCTTGACCGCGATCCCTTCGGCAAGGCTCGCCCCGGCGAAATGCGGTTCGGTGCCATCGATCTGCGCCTTGACCGCGTCAAAGATCTGCGCCTGCGCGCCGATCATCTGCACCTCGGGTTTCACCGCTTTCGCGGCCACCGCCATCCCCGCGATCAGACCGCCGCCACCGATGGGCACGACAATCGCATCCAGATCGGGTTGCTGCTCCAGCATTTCCAGCGCCACGCTGCCCTGCCCGGCCACCACATCCGGATCGTCAAAAGGATGGATCAGCACCAACCCGCGCTCCTGCGCCAGATCCAGCGTATAGGCCATGGCATCGTCGAAATTCGCGCCTTCGATCACGACCCGGGCGCCGAAATCCTCGGTCCGCTTGATCTTGTTGAAGGGCGTGCCTTCGGGCATGACGATGGTCGAGGCAATGCCCAGCCGGGTCGCATGATAGGCCACGCCCTGCGCATGGTTGCCGGCAGAACAGGCGATCACCCCGGTCTGGCGTTCCGCGTCGGAGAGGGTCAGAAGCCGGGCCAGCGCGCCGCGCGCCTTGAACGCATTGGTATGCTGCAGGTTCTCCAGCTTGAGATACAGATCGAACCCGAGCTGCAGGGACAACCGGGTGGCCCGCACCACGGGGGTGCACAGCGTGGCGTCTTTTATCCGCTCCCGCGTGGTCCTGATCTTCTCGACATTCAGCATGGCACAGGCTCCTTCACAATCGTGCTTTCAGAAACCTGGGAGAGATCCTAGGTGGCTCTGAGTGACGGGGATTTGCCGCCGCTTCAACCGATTTTTCGCGCCGCCTTGCCGCCGCTGCATTTGGTGGTTCGGGGAAAATGGGGTAGATTGATCCGATTTTCAAAGAACCATTGGTGACAGAATGTCTATTAAGGACGGGGCCGCAGCCCTTCTCAAACGCATTTGGTATGTGATTGCCTCCACCTATCACGCCCTCGCCGTTCTCAAGATCCAGCTTTTCGTCGCGCTGGCGACAGTGGTTCTGCTGACCCAGCCGCCGCAGATCCTGGAGATCTACCAGATCCTGCTCGATGACTTTGCCAACCGTTGGCTGCAGGTGGTGCTGGCCCTGCTGGGGCTGGGGATGTTCACCTTCATGCAATGGTACTCCGGTCGCCTGATCACTCTCAAGGTCGAACCGGACATGCTGCACGGGGCCTCGCTTCGGTCTCAATTGCTGCGCATTCTGCCGCGCTTTCTGGCCGTTCTGCCGGTGCTTGGTGTGGCGCTGGTGTTGATCCTGCCATCGCCGGCCCTGGAGGAAATGGGCAACACGAGCCTTTGGCGGCTGCGGGTGGCGGGCGGATTGGTACTGGTGATGCAGATCGCAGCGCTGCTTCTGATGATCTACCGGACACAGATGTTCGGCACGGCCGGGGTTTATGAGCCGGGCAAGCGGGCGTTTTCGTCCCGTGTGATCGGGCTGTTCACTGCGCTGCCCATCGTCCTTTTCCTGGCTCTGCTCTTGTCGCCGGTGGCATTGCCGCAGGCGCTGGGTACGTTGTTCTTTACCACCATCTTTCTGTCCGTTCTGGTCTTTGCGCTGAGCGGGGCATCGCTCTTTTCCCGCAGAACAGGGTTCCCACTGACCTTCTTCGTGCTTGGGTGGGGCATTCTGCTGTCCTTTGTTCCGGCGCATGACAATCACCGCGTCCGCACCGCACCGGTGCCGGAGGGACATCGGACGGTGGCGATCAGCGAGGCCTTCGCGGGCTGGCTGGAGGCCCGCCGGGCGGTGACGCCCGATGGCGCGCCCTTTCCGGTCTATGTGATCGCAGCTGAGGGCGGCGGGATCTATGCCGCCCATCATGCGGCGTCTTTTCTGGCGCGCCTCCATGATCTCTGTCCCGGTTTTTCCAACCATGTCTTTGCGATCAGCGGCATTTCAGGCGGGTCTGTAGGCGCGAGCCTTTTCTCTGCCCTGCTCGAAGCGCCCGAGTTCAAGGCGGATCTGCCCCCGGTCGATGGGGCGATCACCTGCGCGCCGAAAGACCTGCCCGGGCCGATGGAACAGAAGGTCGAGGAGATCCTGTCGCAGGATCTTCTGTCACCTCTGGTCGCGGCCACGCTGTTCAAGGACATTCCGCAGCGGATCTTTCCCATCCCCTTCGAGAGCCTCGACCGTGCGCGGGCCCTGGAAGATGCCATTGCCAGTGCCTGGGAAAAGGCCGGGCTTGATGCCGCCGATCTGACGGCACCGCTGGTCACGGCCTGGAGCGCCGATGGCAAGCGCCCTGCTCTGGTGTTGAACACCACCCGGGTCAGCACCGGGGAGCGTGTGATCGCTGCGCCGTTTTCCGTGCCCCTTTCCGATGCGCCCATGCCCCGCACCCGGGACTTTCTGAACGACACAGAGGGGCTGAGCCTTTTGAGCGCCGGGGTTCTGAGCGCGCGTTTCACCTATATCACCCCTGCGGGCACGCTGAGTTCGGACACGAAACCCATCGCGCGCCTTGTCGATGGCGGGTATTTCGAGAATTCCGGCATCGATACGGCGATGGACATGATCGAGGCGATCCGCAGTGTGGCGCAGCACCGGGGCGCCGAAATCCGGCTGATTTCCCTGCAATATGACAGCGAGGTTCAGGCCGGGAGCCTCGCCCTGAACGAAAGCCTCGCGCCGATCCGCACCCTTCTGACCACCCGCGTCAACCGGGGGGTGTTGGCGGAACGACGGGCGGCGACCCGGATGACCGGCTTTTGCCGTGCCGCGGGAGGCGCGCGCTGTGCCTCCGATGCGCGCGGGCCGTTGCGGGTGTCACGCTTGACCGACGCGGAAGGCACGCTGCCGCTGGGCTGGCTGTTGTCTCGTCGCACAAGCGCGCGAATTCGGGCCGAGATCGGTCAACCGGCGGGGTGCGATGCGAAGAATCCGCCCGCCAATGATTGTCTCATGCAGACCCTTGTGCGGGAGCTGTCCGGCGACGGGGCTGCCTTCTGACCATCGGCCCCCGCTTTCCCGGTGCACGTTCTTGCGCCATGCCTTGACCTGAGCGCCCAATTTCCGGGCATCCTCCGGCACGGCCTGGCAAATGTGACGGCAAGGCTTGGGATTTGCCCGGCCTTGGTTAGCCTGATCCTGCAGGGCGTCTAGGGTTCCGTTTGCTTCCCGCAAAGCTGGTCCGAGAGATGCCGCCCGCTGGCAAATTCCAGCGTGGTACACGGCGGGGCAAAATCCCGGGAGAGCACTGCACCGGTTCGGCCGCCTCTCCCCCTTTCCTGTCTCCGGTCGGACAATAACCGATTTGGAGGTCAAGATGATACGTTCCCTGCTCGCTGCCGCACTGGCGCTTTCCCTCACCCCCGGCCTGGCGGATGCCCAGGAAAAAGACAGCTTCAAGGTCGCCTGGTCGATCTATGTGGGCTGGATGCCCTGGGGCTATCTGGAAGACAGCGGCATCATGGACAAATGGGCCGATAAATACGGCATCGATGTCGAGATCGTGCAGATCAACGATTA
>JAOXSD010000238.1 GCA_025800205.1 Silicimonas sp.
ACCTGGCTTGCATCGGGCGGCACCCAGTCGAGCGTGAAGGCCGGCAGATGCCAGACCATCCAGCCCGCGCAGACGATAAAGCAGAAGGGCACGACCCATTCCACCAGGCTTCCGGATTTCTCCTGCATCTCTCCCCCTCGGCGCGTCTGTTGCGCGCGCCCTGCCCGGTTGTCCAGGCTGTCCCAATGATAGGTGAAAAGGGCCCCGCGTTGCCGCGAGGCCCGGTATCAAAGGCGGTGCCTTAGTTGGACACGAGGCCCAGCTGACCGAGGTAGTCCATATGCGAGGCCACCAGATCCTTGGCTTCCGGCGTGGTCGCAAACTCCGGCCAGGTGGCCTGAGCGGCAGCGCGGAACTTGGCCAGTTCCTCGGGCGCCCATTGCGACAGGGTCACGCCATCGGCGCGCAGCTTGGCCGCGGCTTCGGCATTGGCCTTTTCAAAGGTCAGCGCGGTGCGCAGCGCCAGCGATTCCATCGCCACTTTCATGATCCGCTTGTGGTGATCGGGCAGCGCGTCAAACACCGCCTTGTTGCAGGCCAGGTGGTCCGATGGCATCGAATGGAAGCCGGGGAAGTTGGCGTATTTCACGATGTCATAGAGACCAAGGCCCACGTTGTTGGCGAGACCCGAGGCATCGGCCCCGTCGATGATCCCGGTTTCCAGCGCGGTAAAGATCTCGGTGAAGTCCATCACGATGGGCGAGGCGCCAAGCTTTTCAAAGATCTTGGTTTCCATGCCCGGGGGCGAACGGAATTTCCAATCCTTGAAGTCGGCAACCTTGGCAATCGGCTTCGACGAGGCAAAGCTTTCCTGACCGTAGACCCACCAGCCGATCAGCTCCATGCCATACTTGTTGTAAAGCGGAGCAGCGGCTTCAAGACCACCACCATAATAGAGCCACGACAGCTGCTGATACGGCGTGTCATAGCCGCCCATGATGTCGCCCACGAACTGGAACGCGGGGTTCTTGCCGGTCTGGTAGCCACCGCCGGTCATGTCACAGTCAAGAATGCCGGTCGCGGCGGCGTCGAAGGTCTCGACCGATTTCACAACCGACGAGCTGTAGAACATTTCGACTTCGATCTCGCCATTCGACATGGTCTGGATGTTGTCGATGTAGTCAGCCGCCAGTTTGCCCGAAACGGTTTCAGGCGCGTAATGCGTCTGGATCCGCAGCTTTGTCTGCGCGGTGGCAGCACCTGCGCCGATCACCAGTGCGGCCACCGAGGCCGCAAGGGTCAAACCCTTGAGTTTCATGATGTCTCCTCCCTTGGACATATCGCCGGATTCCTCCTCCCGGCCATTTTGGTATGACAAAAGTTAGAAGCAGTTTGACGAAGGGGCAAGCAATAAAATGCCCCCCGGACACAGGTTTATCGCGATTTCTGATGGGCCTCATGGGCTGACGCCAGCTTTTCCCAATCAAACCGCACGCCGATGCCGGGGGTTTCGGGCGCCACCGCCCGGGCATGTTCGACCCTCAAGGGCGCCTGCGTATATTGATCGATCGGGAAGGAATGCACCTCCAGCCAGCCCGGATTCGCCTGCGCCGAGACCAGGCTCACATGCAATTCCTGCATCCCGTGGGAACAGACCGGAATGCCCTTTTCCCGCGCCTTTTCGGCGACCCGCAGCCAGCCGGTGATGCCGCCGCAATTGGAGGCATCGGGCTGGACATAGCTGAGTGCGGCGTCGCGGAACGCGTGGCCGAACTCGTCAAGCGTGTGCAGATTCTCCCCCATCGCCAGGGGCACGTCGGTTTCGGCCGCGATCCGGCCATAGCCCAGATAGTCATCCGGGCTGGTCGGCTCCTCGAACCAAAGCACGCCGATCTCACCGAATCCCCGCGCCGCCTTGATCGCCTGATCGACGCTGAGCGCGTAATTCGCATCCACCATGAAGGCCCGGTCGGGACCGAGAATCCCTTTGATTGCTGCAGCGCGGCGCAAATCCTCGGCGAGATCTGGTTTCCCAACCTTGATCTTCACCGCGTCGAAACCTGCGGCCAAAAATCCGCGGGTCTGCTCCTCCAGCCGCTCCAGCGAAAAGTTCAGATCGATCCCGCCGCAATAGGCGCGGCAGCGATCCGACGCCCCGCCCGCCATTTTCCAAAGCGGCTGACCGGCGCTGAGACAGCGGATATCCCAAAGTGCGATATCGACAGCGGAGATCGCAAAGGACGCGATGCCGCCGCGCGCCACATAGTGCAAATACCCCTGCATCGCGTCATGAAGCGCCTCCACCTCCGCCCCGTCCCGACCGATCAGGAAAGGCGCCAGATCATGGGTGATCATCGCCGCAATCGCGCGCCCGCCGCGCCCGCCGGTATAGGTATAGCCGGTGCCCTCGCGCCCGTCCGCCAGCCGCACAGTGGCGGTCACCAGTTCGAAATGGGTATGATCCCCATGCATGGCATCACTCAGCACCTCCGCCAAAGGCACGTCGAAACAGCGTACCTCCACATCCGCAATCACCGACATGTCATCCTCCCCAATTGCACAGATCTTGCGCGACCATCTGCCGTTTGGTATGACAAAAATTCCCCAAAGGGTCGAGCGTGACATGAACCTTTTGGCGGAATTGGGTTTTTTCCTTTCGTCTCGTCTGACGAAGGCATGCTGCAAAACAGGGCAATGAGCGACACCAAGGCAGAGGATAACGGTGCCCGGGCGGCAGACAGGCTGATTTCGCTCTTCGAGCGGCAGATCCTCGATGGCAAGCTCAAGGACGGCGAACCGCTGCCGCCGGAGCGCGAGATCGTCCAGACCCATGGGGTCAGCCGCACCGTGGTGCGCGAGGCGTTGCTGGCACTCGCCAATCGCGGGCTGATCGAAGCGCGTCCGCGCTTCCGCCCCATCGTGCGGGCGCCGGGCTATGATGCGGCGATCCAGGCGGTGGGCTCGGTCGTCGCCCGGCTGCTGGCGGTGCCCAACGGGATCAAGAACCTCTATGACATGCGCGAAATGATGGAGGCGTCGCTGGCCCGCGAAGCCGCGCTCAAGGCCGACCGCCATCATATCGCCGCGCTGAAATCCGCGTTGGAAGCCAATGAAGCGGCCATCGAAACCGACCGCGAATTCTTCGAGACCGACATCGCCTTCCATGCCGTGTTGTTCCAGATCCCCGGCAACCCGGTCCTGCCCGCGATCCACAAGGCCTATACCGGCTGGCTGTCCGAACACTGGACGAAAATGCCCCGCAACCCGGGCCGCAACCGGACCAATTTCGCCGCACACAAGGCGATCTACGACGCCATTCTGATGCGCGATCCGGATGCCGCCGAAGCCGCGTTGCGCCGCCATCTGGACGACGCCTGGCGCCAGTTCAAAGAGGTCTACGACACCCCATGAACGCGCCCCGCTCCCCCCGCATCGCCTGCATCGGCGAGGTGATGATCGAGTTGATCGCAGGCGACGGCAATGCCGCGCAACTCAATGTGGCCGGCGACACATACAACACCGCCGCCTATCTCGCCCGGCTCGGCGCCCGGGTCGATTATGTCACCGTGCTGGGTCGCGACCGGTTTTCTGACCGGATCCTCGCCCATATGCGCGCCCAAAACATTGGCACCGAGGCCGTGACGCGCCATCCCGACCGTCATCCCGGGCTCTATGCCATCGAAACCGACGCCACCGGCGAACGGAGCTTCACCTATTGGCGCAGCCAGTCCGCCGCACGCACCCTCTTCGGTCCAGACGACCGCGCGCCCGAAGATCTGCTGGCCCGGTATGATCTGGTGCTGCTCACCGGCATCACCCTGGCGATTCTCGCCCCCGAGGCCCGCACCCGCCTGCGGCGCGCGCTCAACGCCTGGCGCGACGGCGGCGGCAAACTGGCCTTCGACAGCAACTACCGCCCCCATCTCTGGGGCGATGCCGATCTGGCCCGGCGCGAGACCCGCGCGCTCTGGGAAGAATGCGACATCGCACTGCCTTCCGTCGATGACGAAATGGCGCTCTTTGGCGATCCCGATGAAGCCGCCGTTGTCGCCCGCCTCAAGGATTTCGGCCTCCGTGCCGGCGCGCTCAAATGCGGCGCCGCAGGTCCGCTCGATCTCGGCCCCTCGGGCGCGCGCGCCGAAGTTGCGCCTGCCACGAAGGTCGTCGACACCACCGCGGCCGGCGACAGTTTCAACGCAGGCTATCTTGCCGCGCTCACCGAAGGTGCGACCCCGATGGCCGCCATGACAGCCGGTCACGCCCTCGCCCTTCAGGTCATCGCCAAACCCGGCGCCATCGTCGATCTCGACTGACCTCTTGCCAGATCGGCGCGATCGCGCTTTCATGAAGATGCTGCTTGATGGGCAGAGGGTGTCTTCCGGACCCGCCCAGCGTCATCGCAGGACGCGCGAAATCCCTCGAATGTGAAACCACCCGGGCGCGGCCCGGGCCAAGGGAGGACATGCCATGAAAACGGGCGTGATAGGCATCGGCGACATGGGGTCGGGGCTGGCGAAAAATCTGATGATAGCAGGGTTCGAGGTGACGGGGCACGACACCGATCCGCGCCGGATGGAGGCCTTCGTGAAGGCGGGCGGAACGGCGGCGTCAAACGCGGCAGAGGTGGGCGCGAAGGCAGATGCGGTCTTCGTCATGGTGATGAATGGCGATCAGGCCGAATCGGTGATCCTTGGCGACGGGCTCGCCGCCACCATGACACCGGGCGGCGCGGTGATCCTCTCGACCACGATCAAACCCCATGAGGCGCGCGAGATCGGCGCCGCCCTTGACGGCACCGGCCTGCAGCTGATCGACACGCCGGTTTCGGGCGGCTTTCCGGGCGCGCAATCGGGCACGCTCACCATGATGGCCGCGGCCGAGGCCGCCGTGCTCGACCAATTCGCTCCGGTGATGGAGGCGGTCAGCGCCAATATCCACCGGGTCGGCACCAAACCCGGCGACGGCCAGACCGTCAAAGCCTGCCTGCAAAGCCTGATCGGCGCGCAATTCGCCGCCACCTTCGAAGCCGCCGCCCTGGCCGCCAAGGCCGGCGTGCCCGGACAGGTGCTGCTCGATGTCTTCTCCACCTCCTCGGCCGGCTGCGGCGTGGTCAACAATGCGCTGGAAAAGATCATCGACCGGCAGTTCGAAGGCACCGGCAGCCATATCAATACGATGCACAAGGATCTGACGATATCCATGGGGCTGGGCGAACGCCTTGGCGTGCCGCTCCACACCGCAGGTGCTGCGATGCAGATCTTTCATGCCGGGCGCAGCAAATACCCCGAGGGCGACAATTGGGTCTGCACAAAGGTGATCGAAGAAATCGTCGGCGCCGAACTGCACCGGGAGGGCAAATCATGAAACTCGGGGTCATCTGCGACGGGATCAGCCGCGATCTGCGCCACACGGTGGATGTGATGGACGAATTCGGCCTCACCCATGCGGAACTGCAATTCGTCGGCGACAAGGAGGTGGGCGATCATTCCGCGCAGGAGATTGCCGAGATCGACGCGCTGCTGCGCGATCGCGGCAAGCCGGTCTCCTGCCTGTCCCGCCATGTCTTTGCCGGGCTCACCACCGCGAACACGCCGGGCGACGACGCGCATCGGATCCACATGGACGCGCTCAAACGTGTGATCGAGATGGCCCATGTGCTGGGCAGCCCGCTGGTGCGCATCATGACCAACAAGAAAGAGCAGATCCTCTGGGGGCACAATGGCGCCGAAAAATGGAACGTGGCCCATGGCGCCTGGGAGAGGACCCTGCCGCTCATTGCGCCCGCGGTGGAGCTGGCCCGCGCCGAAGGCGTGACCCTCGTGGTCGAGACCGGCAATGGCACGATGGTCAATTCCAACCATACCGCGCGCCGTCTGATCGATGATCTGGATGCCAAGGACGTGCTCAAGGTGCTCTGGGATCCCGCCAACAATTGCTGGTGCCACGAGCGCGCCTATCCCGACGGCTACGAAGCGGTCCGGGGCGGCTATCTGG
>JAOXSD010000248.1 GCA_025800205.1 Silicimonas sp.
TCAGTCCTGACTGTCCAGAATGTCTCGTACCTTGGCGACCAGATCACCGCGCGGCACTTCGAACTGGCTGGGGCGTTCTTTCCATTCCTCAAGCGTGGCGCTTTCGGCGATTTTCGCACCAAGGATCAGGTCTTTGATCTGCACGATGCCGCCCGCCTTTTCGTCGCCGCCTTCGATCACCGCGATGGGAGAGTTCCGCTTGTCCGCATATTTCAGCTGATTACCGAAGTTCTTCGGATTGCCCAGATAGACCTCGGCCCGGATACCGGCATTGCGCAGCTCGGCCACCATCGCCTGATAGTCAGCCATACGGTCGCGATCCATCACGGTGACGACCACAGGCCCTGTCGCCTGCGCGCTGAGACGACCCTTTTCGCGCAGAGCGGCCAGCAGACGGTCAACGCCGATGGAGACACCCGTCGCAGGCACTTCCTGCCCGGTAAAGCGTTTGACCAGATCGTCATAGCGACCCCCGCCCGAGACCGACCCGAACTGCCGCTTGCGGCCTTTCTCGTCGTAGATTTCAAAGGTTAGCTCGGCC
>JAOXSD010000258.1 GCA_025800205.1 Silicimonas sp.
CGGCATCTGCCGGTGATCGAGGCCGCCCATCCGGTGCCGGATGCAGCAGGGCTCGACGCCTCGGCGCGGCTGATCGAGACCGTGTCGGGGTTGAGCGAGGATGATCTGGTGGTGGCCCTGATCTGTGGCGGTGGGTCGGCGCTGTTGCCCTGCCCGCCCGAGGGGCTGACTTTGGAAGACGAACAGTCTCTGAATAAGGCGCTTTTGGCCTCGGGTGCGCCGATTTCGGCGATGAATGCGATCCGCAAACATGTGAGCGGGATCAAGGGTGGGCGGTTGTCAGCCCTTGCCCATCCGGCGCGGGTGGTGAGCCTGATCGTCTCGGACGTACCCGGCGATGATCCGGCACAGGTGGCCTCGGGCCCGACCGTACCGGACGGTTTGCGGCTGGCAGAGGCGCGGCAGTTGATTGCCACCTATGGGATCGACCTGCCACCGCGCATCGCGGCCTATCTGGAGAGCGCGCCGGAAGCGCCGCATCCGGACGATCCGGTCTTTGCGCGCAATGAGGTGCGTGTCGTGGCTTCGGCGGCGCTGTCTTTGGAGGCGGCGGCGGAGGCGGCACAGGCCGAAGGCATCCCGCCCGCTATCCTGTCAGACGCCATTGAAGGTGAGGCGCGCGACGTGGGGCTGGTCCATGCCGCCATTGCACGCGAGGTGCGGTTGAAGGACCGGCCTTTTGCAGCGCCGGTGGTCATTCTGTCGGGCGGCGAGACCACCGTGACCGTGCGCGGCGAGGCGGGCCGGGGCGGGCGGAATACCGAGTTTCTGCTGTCGCTTGCAGGCGCCATCGAGGGTCTGAGCCTGATCGCGCTTGCCGCCGATACGGACGGGATCGACGGGTCGGAGGACAATGCCGGCGCCTTTGCCGATGGCACCACCTTTGCCCGGTTGCGCGCGGCGGGGCGCGATCCGGGCGGGATGCTCGCCGGGCATGATGCCTGGAGCGCGTTTGACGCGGTGGAGGATCTGTTCGTGCCGGGGCCGACCGGCACGAATGTGAATGATTTCAGGGCGATTTTGATCCGGTAGGGCGCCGGCGCTGGAACCCCACGATCAGTAGCCGCTGCCCTGCCTGATATCCCAGAAGCGCAGAATTTCGATCTGGTGCGGTGTGACACGGTAGATCAGTGCAAACGGCGTGCGGGGGATGGTGAGTTCGCGGATGTCTTTGCGAATGTTGCTGGGATCACCGGCGTAGGGGTTGGCCGCCAGCGTGTCTTGGATGGCTTTGAGGTGAGCGCGCGCCTTTGCGCTGCCTTCGGGAAAGATCGAGCGATAGTAGAAGCGGAACCACTGAATATCCTGCGCCGCCTCTTCGAGAAAAACGATCCTCATTCAGGATCAGGTGTGATGTCCGGCGTCGGGGCGGAAAGCTCGTCCTCAGTACCCCAGCTGTCTATCCAGTCGTTCATCGCCTCGGCAGAAATGAACGCCCCCTGATCTGCCTTCTGAAGCGCGGCCTCGATCGCGGATCGTTTTTCGGCCTTGGCGTCCAGCATGGCGCGGATGGCACGCACGGCAAGTTGGGCGGGCGGGCGATCTTCGGTCTCGGCCTCGCGCTCGAGCGATTGCCGGAGGTCATCGTCAAGACGAAAGGAATATGGCGACGTGCCCATAGCATCCCTTCCGAATGTTTCGTCATACATTGTAATACGGTTTTCCCTTTCGCTCAAGTTGTGGTCCGGGAGATACAGGGCAGCCGTGCTGGCATGAAAAAACCCCGCTGAATGCTCAACGGGGATTTCATGATCTGGCGTTGGCGGGCCGGATGAGCGGCCTGTTTCACCTAGTACCGGTAATGCTCGGGCTTGAACGGGCCTTCGGGGGTCACGCCGATGTAAGACGCTTGCTCCTTGTCGAGCTTGGTGAGCTTGGCGCCCACGCGACCGAGATGCAGAGCGGCGACCTTTTCATCCAGATGCTTGGGCAGGATGTAGACCTGGTTTTCATAGGACGCGGTGTTGTTGAAAATCTCCATCTGCGCCAGCACCTGGTTGGTGAAGCTCGCCGACATCACGAAGGACGGGTGGCCGGTGGCATTGCCGAGGTTCAGCAGACGGCCCTCGGACAAGAGGATGATCCGGTTGCCCGAGGGCATTTCGATCATGTCCACCTGGTCCTTGATGCTGGTCCATTTGTGGTTCTTCAGGTTCGCCACCTGAATTTCATTGTCGAAATGGCCGATGTTGCCGACGATGGCCATGTCCTTCATCTCGCGCATATGCTCGATGCGGATCACGTCCTTGTTGCCGGTGGTGGTGATGAAGATGTCGGCGTCGAGGTTTTCTTCGAGCAGCACCACCTCGAACCCGTCCATGGCGGCCTGCAGCGCGCAGATCGGATCGACTTCGGTCACCTTGACGCGGGCACCGGCGCCCTGAAGAGAGGCGGCCGAGCCCTTGCCCACATCGCCATAGCCGCAGACCACGGCGACCTTGCCGGCCATCATCGTGTCGGTGGCGCGACGGATGCCGTCGACCAGGCTTTCCTTGCAGCCATCTTTGTTGTCGAATTTCGACTTGGTGACGCTGTCGTTGACGTTGATCGCCGGGAAGGGCAGCTGGCCGTTCTTCTGCAGCTCATAAAGACGGTGCACGCCGGTGGTGGTCTCTTCCGAAACCCCCTTGATCGCGTCACGGGTCTTGGTGAACCAGCCGGGGCTCGCCTCCATGCGTTTCTTGATCTGGGCCTTGATGACCGCTTCTTCCTCGCTTTGCGGCACGGGAATGATGTCTTCACCGGCCTCGGCACGGGCACCGAGAAGGACGTAGAGCGTGGCATCACCACCATCGTCGAGGATCATGTTCGGCCCGTCGGGGAACATGAAGGAGCGGTCGAGGTAATCCCAATGTTCTTCCAGGCTCTGCCCCTTGACCGCAAAGACCGGGGTGCCGCCCGCGGCGATGGCGGCGGCGGCGTGATCCTGGGTGGAGAAGATGTTGCACGACGCCCAGCGCACATCGGCGCCCAGATGGGTCAGGGTTTCGATCAGACAGGCGGTCTGGATCGTCATGTGGAGCGACCCGACGATGCGCGCGCCTTTCAGCGGTTTCTGATCGCCGTATTCTTCGCGAAGCGCCATCAGACCGGGCATTTCGGTCTCGGCAATATCCAGTTCCTTGCGGCCAAACTCGGCCAGCGCGATATCCTTGACGACATAATCCTGGGTCATGACCCTGCTCCACTCAATGGCGTTTCGGGTCCCCTTAACACCGGAAGCCTGACCCGGCAATGTAATTAGCCGGGGATCCCTGCCGGAACCTTAAGGCCATCGCGCCAATCGGTGCCGGAGGCGACAATGCAGGATTTTCCGTCGGCGCGGGTCAGGAGTATCGTCCAGGTGCCGTTTTCTTCGGACATCCAGACTTCGTAGATGCTTTTCTCGTTGCGGATCCCCCCGCCCGAGAAGCTTTCGCCATATTTGACCTCAAGCCGGTCGACCACCGCATCGCGGTCGGCACAATGGGTCTGGGCACAGAGAACGCCGGGCGTCGTGGCAAGGACAACGACCAAGGGCTTAACACAGAACATAGGTCTCTCCTCTCGGCAGCCGCCATGGCTGCGTTCAAACGGACCTCCCTGACTCGTGAATTCAAGGTTTTTGTTCGTTGGCTTCGTCTAGCACTCTTCGGTTCAGGCCGGGCATGACTTTGCCCGCTTTTTCATCCTGCGCTGAAAACTGGCCGGAATAGAGGTGGGAGTTTGGGCATTTCTAGCCGCTTTGCTGAAATTTCCGGCACATTCTGCCCTCACTCTGCCGCAAGTCTTGCGCCCGGAGGCGCGGCGGACGGGGCCAGATGGGGCTTGACCCGGCCCCCGGCGCACAGGCAAATCGCCCCATGGCAAGACAGGCAAACCAGGTCAGGGCGTGGCAGCGGATGCTGTCGGGGCGGCGGCTCGATCTGCTCGATCCGACCCCGATGGACATCGAAATCGACGACATTGCCCATGGGCTGGCCTTCGTGGCGCGCTGGAACGGGCAGACCCGGGGTGATTACGCCTATTCGGTGGCCGAACATTCCCTGCTGGTGGAAGAGATCTTCGCCCGGATCGACCCGAAGGCGCCGGTGAAATGGCGTCTCGCCGCCCTTCTTCATGATGCGCCCGAATATGTGATCGGGGACATGATCTCGCCGGTGAAAGCTGCCGTCGGGCCGTCCTATGGCGCGCTTGATGACCGGCTGACCGCTGCCATTCACCTGCGCTTCGGCCTGCCCGCCCAGATCCCGAAGACCGTGAAGGCGCGGATCAAACGGGCCGACAAGATCTCCGCCTGGCTGGAAGCGACCCAGATTGCCGGGTTTGACGAGGCGGAGGCGAGCAAGTTCTTCGGGCGGCCGAATATGTCACTGTTACAGGGACTTTCGATCGTTTTGCGCCCGCCGGTGGAGACCCGGAATGCCTTTGTTGCACGCCATGAGGCGCTTCTGGCGGCGCTTTAACGGGGCGAGCGTTTCGCCAGAATGCGCTGCAATGTGCGACGGTGCATGTTCAGCCGCCGGGCGGTTTCCGAGACATTGCGGTCGCAAAGCTCATAGACCCGCTGGATATGCTCCCAGCGCACCCGGTCGGCGCTCATCGGGTTTTCGGGCGGCGGCGGCAATTCATCTCCGGTCGCCAGAAGCGCTGCGGTCACGTCATTGGCATCGGCCGGTTTCGACAGATAATCCGTCGCGCCGATCTTGACCGCGGCCACCGCGGTGGCAATCGCCCCATAGCCGGTCAGCACCACAATCCGGGCATCTTCGCGCCGTTCGCGGATCCGTTCGACCACATCAAGCCCGTTGCCATCCTCCAGCCTGAGGTCGACCACCGCATAGGCGGGCGGACGGGCGGTGGCGATGGCGGTGCCACCGGCCACGGAATCCGCTGTTTCAACTGCAAACCCCCGCTTTTCCATCGCCCGCGCCAGGCGGCGCAGAAACGGTTCGTCATCATCGACAATCAGAAGGGTCGGGTCGGGACCAATGTCTCGCGGCATCAACGGGTCTTTCTCTCATCCACATCGCATACTTAGATTGCAGGCGGCAGCGGGTCAAATCACCAGTGCACCGGGAAAATTCACCCCTTGCGCCGCATTGATCCGACCCGCGCCCCGGGCGTAGAACGGGACCATGACAGGGACCGCAAGATGACCGACAGCTATGATCCCCAGGCCGCAAGGTCGAACTGGGTGCGGCTCAGGACGCTGATCGTCCTGCGCTGGATCGCGGTCTTCGGCCAATTGGTGGCGATCACCGTGGCGGGGCGACTGTTCAATCTCGATCTCGATCTGGGCCTGTGCTTTCTGGCCATCGGCATTTCGATCATCGCCAATCTGGTGGCGGTGTTCATCTTCCCCGAAAACAAGCGGCTGACGGAAACCGAAGTCACCGGCATGCTGGTCTTCGACATCCTGCAACTGTCGTTCCTGCTGTTTCTGACCGGCGGTCTGAACAACCCCTTTGCGCTGCTGATCCTCGCACCGGTGGCGATCTCGGCCATGGCGCTCAACACCCGGACCACCATCGCCATCGCGACCCTCTCGGTCGCCCTGGTTTCGATCCTGGTCTTCTTTCACCTGCCCCTGCGCACCGCCGACGGTTTCGTTCTGCAGATCCCGGTGGTCTTCGAATTCGGCTTTCTCACCGCGATTGTCATCGGTGTGGTCTTCCTGTCGGTTTATGCCGGCCGAGTCACCGGCGAGATGCGCGCCATGTCCGAAGCCCTGGCCGCGACCCAGATGGCGCTGGCGCGCGAACAGAAGCTGACCGATCTGGGCGGGGTGGTGGCGGCCGCCGCCCATGAGCTTGGCACCCCGCTGGCCACCATCAAGCTGGCCAGCGCAGAACTGATCGAGGAGCTCGAAGGCCTGCCCGAACTGCAGGAAGACGCCGCCCTGATCCGCGATCAGGCCGACCGCTGCCGCGACATCCTGCGCAGCATGGGGCAGGCCGGCAATGACGATGAACACATCCGCCGCGCGCCAATCGGCGCGGTGGTGCGCGAGGCGGCCGAACCTCACGCCCAGCGCGGCAAGACCCTGCATTACGATTTCCATTCGGCGACCCGCAACGGCAAGGCGCAACCGGTGATCGACCGGCGTCCGGAGATCATCCACGGGTTGCGCAACCTGGTGCAGAATGCGGTGGATTTCGCCCAGGCCAATGTCTGGGTCGACGTGATCTGGGACGAGACCCAGATCGTGGTGCGGATCATCGATGATGGTGCCGGCTTTTCGGCCTCGGTGATCAACCGCATCGGTGATCCGTTCGTGTCCAAACGCAAGCGGGCAAAACGCCCCGGCTATGAGGGCATGGGGTTGGGGCTGTTCATCGCCAAGACCCTGCTGGAGCGCACCGGCGCCGAGCTCAGCTTTGCCAACGGGCGCGATCCCTCCGAACCCAACCCCGGTCCCGGCCATCGGATCGGCGCGGTGATCGAGGCCCGCTGGGACCGCGCGATCTTTGCCAAGGCCCATGACGCCGCCCGGGGCGCCCTGGGCAAGAATCGACCGATCGAAGCCTGAGAAATTAACTTTCTGGTAATAAAGTTGAATGACCCTCTCCCGGCTTACCGGGGGATCTTGACGATGGTTTTCGACTGGGACGTCTCCTTGATGTTTGGCGCTGGCCTGGGGGTTTCCGCCCTGTTGGCCGCCCTGATCTACGCGCGCCGCCCGACAGCAACCGCGCCCGGTCCCGAAGGGCGCAACCGCCTTGTCTTTCTTTTGCGCGACAATCAGGTGGTCGACACCAATTTCCACGCCCGCCGCGCCCTGGATGGCACCGCCGGGCCGACCTCGGGGCTCGAACGGCTGCGCCTCCTGCTGACCCGGGAGTTTGACGCCACCGACCGGCTGATCGCCCCGGCAGGCGCTGTTGGCGATCTCCTCGAAGTGGCGCGCGACGGCCAGTCCCAGATCGCGCGCGAAACCGCAGGCGACATCGTGCAGCTGACCCTGACCCTGATCACCGAGACACATCCAGACCGGTCAGATGCCCATTCGGTGCGGGCGATGGAAAACGAACTCGCGCTTTTACGCGCCAATACCGCCGCCGCCCCCTTTCTGCTCTGGCGGCAGAACCCGACGGGGGAGATCACCTGGGTCAACCGCGCCTATCTGAGCGCGGTGGAGGCCCGCAGCGAGGACGGCGCCGATCTGTCCTGGCCCCTGCCCCGGCTCTTTCCCAGCCTGCAACCCCTGAGCGAGGCCAACGGCGGCGAGGCCCAGCGCATTGCGATCCATGGTCAGGGGATGACCGAAGACGCCTGGTATGATTGCCATGTGACCCCGGTCGGCCAGGATGTGCTCTGCACCGCCATTCCCGCCAATGAGGCCGTGCGTGCGGAAAACCGGCGCCGGGAATTCACCCAGACCCTGACCAAGACCTTTGCCGAACTGGCGATCGGGCTGGCGATCTTCGACCGCTCCCGGCACTTGGTGCTGTTCAACCCCGCCCTGCTGGATCTGACCAGCCTGCCCACGGATTTCCTCACCTCCCGACCCAGCCTGGCCTCCTTTCTCGACCGGCTGCGGGAAAACCGGGTGATGCCCGAGCCGCGCGATTACCGCTCCTGGCGCAGCGCCATTGCCGATCTCGAAAGCGCTGCTGCCGACGGCACCTTCAGCGAAACCTGGCCGCTCCCGGACGGGCAGACCTATCATGTCACCGGCCGCCCTCATCCCGATGGTGCGGTGGCGTTTCTGTTCGAGGATATCAGCGCGGAAATGTCTTTGACCCGGCGGTTTCGGGCCGAGTTGGAGCAGTTTCAGACCGTGCTTGATGCGGTTTCGGATTCGGTCGCGCTGTTTTCGCCCGCCGGGCAACTGGTGCTGGCCAATGCCGCCTATCGCGAACTTTGGCAGACCGATCCCGACGCCACGCTTGGCCCCATCGACCTCACCGAGGCGACCCGGCAATGGCACCTGCTGTCAGCACCCACACCGGTCTGGGGCGATTTCCGCGACTTCGCCCGGACCCCCCAGGATCGCGAGGAATGGTCGGCCCCGGTGCAGCTTCTCGATGGCCGCGCGGTGGAGTGCCGTTTCCTGCCCCAGAAGGCCGGGGCGACCATGGCGATCTTCCAGATCAGCCGCGCCGAATTGCACCCCGGCATCGGCTATCGCCAAACCGGCTGATCCGATCTTGCGGCCCCGCGCCGGGACCGGCAGGATGGCGCCAACATGGCGCTTTCCCTCACCATAGACCTGCCCGATCCCGAGGCCACGGACCAGCTTGGTCGGCATCTTGCCGCACAGCTGCGCCCTGGCGATACGCTCCTGCTTGCGGGCCAGATCGGGGCCGGCAAATCCCATCTCGCCCGCGCCATCATCCGGGCGGTCGCAGGGGCCGACATCGACGTGCCCTCCCCGACCTATACGCTGGTCCAGACCTACGAAACCGGGCGCGGCACGCTTTGGCACGCGGATCTCTACCGGCTGGGAGACCTCTCGGAAATCGCCGAACTCGGGCTCGATGACGCGTTCGGGCGCGACATCGCCCTGGTGGAATGGCCGGAAATGCTCGATGCACCAATCGACGCGCTTGTGATCACATTCGAAATTCAGGGGAAGGGCCGCAGGCTGGGCCTGAGTTGTGACGGCCATCGCTGGGACGATCTTTCCAGGGCGGAGCTGCGCTGCCATGGATGACACCGCCCGCGCCTTTCTTGCCCGCGCCGGTTGGGACGACGCGCAGATCACGCCGGTGGCGGGCGATCTTTCGGCGCGCCAATACCATCGTCTGACCGGCCCCGGGGGCAGCGCCATTCTGATGGATGCCCGCGCGCTGCCCGAAAGCCTCGCCCCCTTTCAGGCGATGACCGGCTGGCTGCGCGCCTTGGGCCTGTCGGCCCCCGAGATCCGCGCCGCCGATCCCGGGACGGGTTTCCTGCTTCTGGAGGATCTGGGCCAGAACGGTGTCGGCGCCATGCTGTCGACGCCCGAGACGCGCCAGACCGCTCTCCTCACCGCCATCGACCTTTTGCTGCACCTGCGGCAGGCCCGCCCCCCCGCGCTGACCTGCCCCGATGCCGCCACGCTCTGTGACTGGACCCGCCTGGCCGATGCCCATTATCCCGGTGCGGATCCCACCCGGCTGGAGGCGTTTCGCGCAAGGTTAGAGACTGTTTTGACCCCGTTCTGCGCCGAACCCGCCACCCTTTCCCTGCGCGATTTTCACGCCGACAACCTGCTCTGGCTGCCCGGACGGCAAGGCCTCGCGCGGCTTGGCCTGCTCGATTATCAGGACGCCTTCCTGACCCATCCGGTCTATGATCTGGTCTCGCTTCTGACCGATGCCCGCAGCGAAATCGCTCCCGCAACCCGTGCCTGGGGCATTGCCGCATATGCCGCTGCCGCAGGGGATGATCCCGACAGGCTCTCCCGCGCCTTTGCCGCGTTTTCCGTTCAACGGAACCTGCGCATTCTGGCAATTTTCCACCGCGCCGCCCGGATCGATGGCAAGACCCACCACCTGCCCAAATTGCCCCGCGTCTATGGCTATCTGCGCGAAGCCTTCGACCATCCCGCCTTCGCCGATCTGCGCCCCGAACTCGACCACGCCCTGCCACCACCCGAGGCGCCCGCATGATCCCCTCCGCCATGATATTCGCCGCCGGGTTCGGCACCCGCATGGGCCCGCTCACCCGTGACCTGCCGAAACCCATGGTGCCGCTCGGTGGCGCGCCAATGATCGATCACACGATCAAACTGCTGCGGGCCGCAGGCATCACCCGGATTGTCGCCAACACCCATTACCTTTCGGACCGGATCACCCCCCATTTGACAGCGCAGGATGTGATCACAAACCATGAGGCGGGCGAGATCCTCGACACCGGCGGTGGTTTGCGCGCCGCGCTGCCGCTGCTGGGTTCGGGCCCCGTGATCACAATCAATCCCGATGCGCTCTGGCTTGGGCCCAATCCGGTGGACACCCTGCTCGACGCCTGGCGCGAGGACATGCAGGCCCTGTTACTGCTTGTGGAAGGTCATCACGCCATCGGGCGCACCGGCGGCGGCGATTTCGCGTTGACCGATGGCCAGCTTTCACGCGGCGGCCCGCATGTTTATGGCGGCGCCCAGATCCTGCGCCCCGAACGGCTGGGCGAAATCGACGATGCGGCCTTCTCGCTCAATCGCTACTGGGATCACCTTGCGGCCTCCGGCCCGCTTCACGGCACACGCCACCCCGGGCGCTGGTGCGACATTGGCACGCCGGAGGGTCTCCGTCTCGCCGAGGAGGCGCTGGCCCATGTTTGAGCCCAGCGCCACCCCCCGTCTCTTTGGTGTGCCCCCGGGCGCGGATTTTCCGAAAGTGCTTGTGGATCAGGTGCTTGCGGCCCATGCGGATCGGCCACCCGAGGCGCTGGCGCGTCTTCGAATCCTGGTCAATTCGCGCCGTATGCAACGCCGCCTTCAGGATCTCTTCCGCGATGGTCAGGCCCGCCTCCTGCCCCGGATCGGCCTCGTGACCGATCTTGAAACCATGTTTCCCGGGCTCGACCTGCCGCCCCCCGTCTCGCGCCTGCGCAGGCGTCTGGAACTGGCGCAGCTGACCACCCGGTTGATCGATGCCGAGCCCGATCTCGCCGCCCGCGCCGCCGCCGTGGATCTCGCCGACAGCCTCGCCGCCCTGCTCGACGAAATGCAGGGCGAAGGCATGGACCCGGACGATCTCGCTAAGCTCGATCTGGGCGAAATGTCGGAGCATTGGGACCGCAGCCTGAAGTTTCTCAACATCGCCCGGGTCTATCTGGCGCGGATCGAGGGCAAGGGGCGTGACGCGGAGGCACGGCGCCGGATCTCTGTGGAGCACTTGGTCGCCCGCTGGCAGGAAACCCCGATCGAAACCCCGGTGATCCTGGCCGGCTCCACCGGCTCGCGCGCCACCACCCGGATGCTGATGGCCGCCGTCGCACGCCTGCCCCAGGGCGCGCTTTTGCTGCCCGGCTTCGACACCGACCTGCCTCAATCGGTCTGGCAAAGCCTGGGCGAAAACCGCGACACCGAAGACCATGCGCAGTTCCGCTTTGCCGCGCTGCTGCGCACCCTGAACCTTGGGCCAGAGGCTGTCATGCCCTGGGGTGCGGCCCCGGACGCACCTCGTAACCGATTGATTTCATTGTCTCTGCGCCCCGCCCGTATCACCGACCAATGGCGCGCCCAGGCCCCGGCTTTGGCAGATCTGCGCGCGGCAACCAAGGATCTTTCGTTGATCGAAGCGCCCCACCCAAAGGACGAAGCCCGTGCCATCGCGGTGGCCATGCGCGAAGCGGTGGAGGCGCACCGCAAGGTGGCCCTGATCACGCCGGACCGGAACCTGTCGCGCCGGGTAGCGGCGACGCTTTCGCGCTGGGACATCCTGCCCGATGACAGTGCCGCCGTGCCCCTGTCGCTGACCCCGCCGGGCCGCCTCCTGCGTCAGGTGGCCCGCGCCATTGGCAAACCAGTGACCCCGGAGACGCTGATCGCCCTTTTGAAACATCCGCTCACCCACAGCGGCGAGGGACGGCTCGATCACCTGCGTCTGACCCGACGACTGGAACTCTATTGCCGGGCGAGATCGGTTTTTGTGATCACGGACGGGGTACTGACCCGGTTCGCGACCAAGCTCGGCGAGGATGTGCTGCCCTGGACCGCCTGGCTCGCCGGTCTTCTAAACGATCTCCCGCGCCCCGCCCCGGTGACGCTGGCCGGCGCGCTTGACCATCACATCGCCCTGACCGAACGGATCGCTGGTGGCGACGCGGGCAGCGGCGCGCTTTGGGAAGAACATTCGGGCCGCGCCTGTCAGGCGCTGATCGACGGATTTCGCGAGGAACGGGATTTTGACGGCGGTCTGGAGTTTCCCGATTACACCCGGCTGATTGAGCTGGCGCTGGAGGGCGAAAGCGACCGGGTGCCCAGCGAAGTGCGCCCCGATGTGATGATCTGGGGCACGCTGGAGGCCCGGGTTCAGGGCGCCGATCTGGTGATCCTTGGCGGCCTGAACGAGGGCGTCTGGCCCGAGGCGGGCGCGCCCGATCCCTGGCTCAACCGCGCCATGCGCCGGGATCTGGGACTGTTGCTGCCCGAGGGCTTCGTCGGTCTCGCCGCCCATGATTATCAGCAGGCGATCGCGGCGCCTGAGGTGATCCTCTGCCGCTCGGCGCGCAGTGAAGACGGCGAGGCGGTGCCCTCGCGCTGGCTGAACCGGCTGATGAACCTTTTGTCCGGTCTGGCCGAACAGAAAGGCGGCGAGGCACTGGGCGAAATGAAGGCGCGCGGCGACCGGCTTCTCGGTCTCGCCGCCACGCTCGACCGACCCGCCACGCCTGTTGAACCGGCCCCACGCCCCGCTCCTGCACCGCCTGTGATCACAAGGCCGAAACGCTACTCGGTCACCGAGATCGCCCGGCTGATCCGCGACCCCTATGCGATTTACGGCCGCCATGTGCTGAAACTCGATCCGGTGATGCCGCTGGCCAGCCGCCCCGATGCGCGGCTCAAGGGGATCGTCTTTCACGAAATCGTCGAACGCTTCCACGATCCCGCCAGCGATATGGAAGACCCGGGCGCGGCACGCATCCGACTGCGCGAGATCGCCGCCGACATTTTTGCCAAACACGTGCCCTGGCCTGCGATCCGCAACCATTGGATGGCCCATCTGATGCAGATCGCCGAACATCTGATTGAAACCGAAATGGCCCGCCGGATGGTGGGACAGAGGTTGGCCAAGGAGGTGAAGGGCGAGCTGCCGCTTGGGCCGTTTTCGATCCGGGGCACGGCGGATCGGATCGACCGGATGAATTCGGGCGGGCTGGTCATTTACGATTACAAGACCGGCACGCCACCCAGCGACAAACAGGTGAAATCCTATGACCGGCAATTGCTGATCGAGGCGCTGATGGCCGAGGCCGGCGTCTTTGAAAAACTGCCCGCGGGTGATGTGGCCTTTGTGGGCTATCTGCATCTGGGGCGGACGCCGAAGGATCGGGATATCGCCCTGATGGGAGACTACGAAACAGTCACTGTTTCAGGCGAATTGCTGGAATTGCTGTCGCGCTACGACGATCCCGAAACCGGCTATATCTCGCGTCGGGCGATGGAAAAGATGCGCTACGAGGGCGATTATGATCACCTGGCGCGCTTTGGCGAATGGGATGCCACGGCCCGCACGACGCCGGAGAAACTGGCATGAGAAACGCCGCGACCGAGGCACAGGTGATCGCCGCCGATCCGCAAAGTTCGACTTGGCTCTCGGCCAATGCCGGCTCAGGCAAGACCCGGGTGCTGACCAACCGGGTGGCGCGGCTGTTGCTGCAGGGCACGGCGCCGCGCAACATTCTGTGCCTGACCTATACCAAGGCCGCCGCAAGCGAGATGCAGAACCGGCTGTTCCAGACCCTGGGCGACTGGGCGATGCGCAGCGACGATGAATTGCGCGCCGCCCTGGAGGATCTGGGCGAGGTGGCGCCCAAGGATCTGGGACAGGCGCGCACGCTTTTCGCCCGCGCCATCGAGGTGCCAGGGGGCCTGCGGATCCAGACGATCCACGCGCTCTGCTCCGCCATCCTGCGGCAGTTTCCACTTGAGGGCGGCGTCTCGCCACAATTCTCCGAACTTGATGAACGGGGGCAGGAGGCGCTGATTGGCGATGTGCTGGACGGGCTGGCGGAAAGCCATGGGGCGGTGCTGTCGGAAATGTCCAGATTCCACGCGGACGACACTCTGGTGGGGCTGGCGCGGATGATCGCCTCCAAGGCTGATGATTTTGTGATCACAAACAGCCGGAATGCGATTTTTGACGCGTTCGGCGTCTCGGGCAACCTGACAATTCCGGCGATACTGGAGGCCGCCATCGGGCCGGGCGACCTGATGATGCTCCGCGATCTGGCGCAGGCGCTGCGGGGCAGCGACAAGGTGACGGATCTCAAGACCGCGGACAAATTCGCCGCCCTTCCCAAGGCTGCGTCGATGAAAGTGCTGGTCGCGCTGGAGGGCATTCTGCTCACCGGCGGAACGGCGAAGATACCCTATGGCGCCAAGATCGGCAGCCTGCCCACCAAGGGCGCACAGAAACTGCCCGCCGTCGCGGCGCACATGGAGGCGCTGGAAGCTTTGATGCGCCGCATTGAGGATGGGCGCCGGGACCGGATCGCCTTTGGCGCCGCATCGAAGACCGATGCGCTGCATCGGTTCGCCGAGGCCTTTCTGCCGCGCTACGAGGCCGCGAAACAGGCGCGCGGGGTGCTGGATTTCGACGATCTGATCCGGCGCACCCGGGACATGTTGACCGGGCCTGCACTGAAATGGGTGCTCTATCGCCTCGACGGGCAGATCGACCATATTCTGGTGGATGAGGCCCAGGACACCTCGCCCGCCCAATGGCAGATCATCCGCGCCCTGACCGAAGCAATGGTCGAGGATGACGCGCGGCTCAGGACGCTCTTTGTTGTCGGTGACAAAAAGCAATCGATCTATTCCTTCCAAGGGGCGGATACCCGGGAATTTGACCGCAAGGCGGTGGAGTTTGACGCACAACTCGCCGGGCGTCTGAAGGGGCGGGAACTTTTGCATTCCTTCCGTTCCTCGCCCGCGATCCTGTCGCTGGTCGACAAGGTCTGCGATCGGGTCGCGGGGCTGGGGGGCCGGGTGGTGCACCACGGGTTTTTCCGCGACAAACCCGGCCGCGTGGATCTGCTGCCACTGGTGCAACCGCCCGAGGAAGCCGAAGAACTGCCCTGGTATGATCCAGTGGATCGGCCGGTGGAAAATGCGGCCTCCGTGGTGTTGGCGCGCCAAGTGGCGCAGACCATCAAGCGCCTTCTGGAAACAGAGACTATTTCAGGGGAAAAGGGCCAGATCCGGCGCATTTCGGCCGGCGACATCATGATCCTGGTGCAGCGTCGCAGCGCCATTTTCGACCAGATCATTCAGGAATGCAAAGCCGCCGGATTGCCCGTTGCGGGCTCCGACCGGCTGAAGATCGGCGCCGAACTGGCGGTGCGGGATCTGCTGGCGCTGATGTCTTTTCTGACCCTTCCCGAAGATGACCTTTCGCTGGCCGCCAGCCTGCGGTCGCCGCTGTTCGGGATGAGCGAGGCGGGGTTGTTCGACCTGGCCGCCAAACGGGAGGGCCGGGGGTCGCTCTGGCTGGAAATGCTGCGGCGGGAGACGGATTTTCCCGATAGCGTTCCGGTGCTCCAAAGCCTGCTGGCGCGGGCGGATTTCCTGCGGCCCTATGAGCTTCTCGAGTTCATTCTGGGCGAGATCGGCGGGCGCGAGAAACTCCTGGCCCGGCTCGGAGCGGAAGCCGAGGACGGGATCGATGAACTGCTCAATCAGGCGCTGGGATATGAGCGCGACGAGGTGCCGAGCCTGACCGGATTTCTGGCCCGCGTGCGGTCCGAAGACATCGAAGTCAAGCGCGACGCGAGCGGATCCGATGACCTAATCCGGGTGATGACCGTGCATGGGGCGAAAGGGCTGGAACGGCCCGTCGTGATCCTGCCCGACACCACCGCCGAGGGGCGCGATCGCGGCTCGGGCCTTCTGGTGGGCGAGGACGGCCTGCCGGTGATGTCGGGATCGAAGGACGAAAGCCCCGAGCAGATCCTCGCCCTGAAGTCCGCCAAGGCGCAGGAAGACCGGGAGGAGCGGAACCGGCTTCTCTATGTGGCGATGACGCGTGCGGAGAGTTGGCTGATCGTGGCGGGTGCCGCGCTGAAACGCGCCTCCAAGACCGACATGAACTGGCATCAGAGCATCGAGGCGGGGATGCTGGCCTCGGGCGCGGGGCCAAGTCCGCTCGACCCCGAGGGTCTGCGGCTGGAACATGGGGAGTGGCCGACCCCGATGGAGCCTTGTGTGATCACAAATGACATCGTCGTGGTCCGGGCGCCCGATTTTCTGACCGAACCCGCCGTTCCACCCGAGAAACCCGAAGCGCCGCTCACCCCGTCAGCCCTGGACGGCGCCAAGGTGATGGGCGGCGGCGCCATGGACGAAGAGGCGGCGAAACGGCGGGGTCGACAGGTACATCTGTTGCTGGAACATTTGCCGGGGCAGGCGGATCCGCAAGGCATGGCACAAAAACTGCTCGCGCGCGGACCGGACCGGGCCGAACCTGCCGAGATCAATGCGCTTTCGACCCTGGTGCAGGATACAATCGCCGCCCATCCTGCCATCTTTGCCGAAGAGGCGCTGGCCGAAGTGGATATCACCGCCCATCTCGCCTCGCGCGGGCAGGATATGGTGGGGATCATCGACCGGCTGATCGTGACGCCGGACCGGGTCACGGCGGTCGATTTCAAGACCAACGCCATCGTGCCCAACCACCCCGAGGAGACGCCAAAAGGCATTCTGGCGCAGATGGGCGCCTATCTGGAGGCTTTGGAGGCGATCTATCCCGAGCGCGAGATCGAACTGGCGGTGCTTTGGACCGAGACGCAATGTCTGATGACGCTGCCACACGGCATCGTGAGGCAGGCCTTTGCGCCACCCCCCATATCTTGACCTTTCGCGCCCGCGTTCCTAGGTTCCAAACCCGAACCAGACAAGGATATTGCAGATGGCTACCGTTGCGGTGACTGACGACACATTCGACGCGGAGGTCCGCTCGTCGGACGTGCCCGTGGTCGTGGATTTCTGGGCCGAATGGTGCGGCCCGTGCAAGATGATCGGACCGGCTCTGGAAGAGCTGTCCGACGAATACAATGGCGCGGTGAAGATCGCCAAGGTCAATGTAGACGAGAACTCAAACATGGCCGCCCAACTGGGCGTGCGCGGCATTCCGGCGCTGTTCCTGTTCAAGGACGGTCAGGTTGTCGCCAACAAGACCGGTGCGGCACCGAAAGCCGCGCTGAAGGACTGGATCGACAGCTCGATCTGATCATTCCTGCATGAATGACACGCCCGCGCCGGGTTCGGCGCGGGTTTTTGCACGTTAAGGAGCGCCCCATGGCAGAGGAATTCCCCGGTTGGCACGGCACCACGATCATCGGGGTGCGCAAGGACGGCAAGGTGGTCGTCGCGGGCGATGGGCAGGTGAGCCTCGGGCCGACGGTGATCAAGGGCACGGCGACCAAGGTGCGCAAGCTGCGCCCGGGCGGCCATGATGTGATCGCGGGTTTTGCCGGCTCGACGGCGGATGCGTTTACCCTGCTGGAGCGGTTGGAAGCGAAGCTGGAAGCAACACCCGGTCAGTTGCAGCGGGCCTGCGTGGAACTCGCCAAGGATTGGCGCACCGACAAATATCTGCAGAAACTCGAAGCGATGCTGATCGTGACCGATGGCTCGGCGCTTTATGTGGTCACCGGGGCGGGCGATGTGCTGGAACCGGAACATGACGTGGCCGCGATCGGCTCGGGCGGGAATTATGCGCTGGCCGCGGCGCGGGCACTGATGGACAGTGAACTGGATGCGGAAGCCGTGGCGCGCAAGGCGATGGGCATTGCCGCCGACATATGCGTTTATACCAACGGCAATCTGACGGTTGAGATGATCTGAGGCCGCGCCTCTGACCCCAACGTCGCTTGTGTTTCGCCGCCCAGGTCTTAACTAGGGCGCAACTGAACTCACGGAGCTTTCATGACCGACCTCACGCCTCGGGAAATCGTATCGGAACTGGATCGGTTCATCATCGGTCAGAAGGACGCCAAACGCGCGGTTGCCGTCGCCCTGCGCAACCGCTGGCGGCGCAAGCAGCTGGCCGACGATCTGCGCGATGAAGTCTATCCGAAAAACATTCTGATGATCGGGCCCACCGGCGTCGGCAAGACCGAGATTTCGCGGCGGCTGGCGAAACTGGCGAAGGCGCCGTTTCTGAAGGTCGAGGCGACGAAATTCACCGAAGTCGGCTATGTGGGCCGCGATGTGGAACAGATCGTGCGCGATCTGGTCGAGGCGGCAATCACCATGACCCGCGAATTGATGCGCGACGAGGTGAAGACCAAGGCGCAGAAAGCGGCCGAGGACCGGGTGCTGGCAGCGATTGCCGGGGATGGCGCGCGCGCCCAGACGCTGGAGATGTTCCGCGACAAGCTGAAACGTGGCGAGCTGGACGACACGGTGATCGAGCTGGAGTTGCAGGACAGTTCCAACCCGCTGTCGGGCATGGAAATTCCCGGCATGCCGCCGGGGCAGGGGGGCATGGCGATTGATCTGGGGTCGATCTTTGGCAAGGGGTTCCCGGGCCGGACGGTCAAGAAACGGATGTCTGTCGCGCAAAGCTATGACGTGCTGATCGGCGAAGAGGCGGACAAGCTTCTGGATGACGAAACAGTCACTAAAGCAGCGCTTTCGGCCGTTGAAGAGAACGGCATCGTCTTTCTTGACGAGATCGACAAGGTCACCGCGCGGTCGGAAGCCCGCGGCGCCGATGTCTCTCGCGAAGGCGTGCAGCGGGATCTCCTGCCGCTGATCGAAGGCACCACCGTATCGACGAAACACGGCCCTGTCAAAACCGACCATATCCTGTTCATCGCCTCGGGCGCGTTTCATATTGCCAAGCCGTCAGACCTGTTGCCGGAATTGCAGGGACGCCTGCCGATCCGGGTCAATCTCCGGGCGCTGACCGAGGAGGATTTCGTGCGCATCCTGACCGAGACCGACAATGCGCTGACCCGGCAGTACACTGCGCTGATGGGCACCGAGGAGGTCAGCGTCGATTTCACCGAAGACGGGATTGCCGCTCTCGCGCGGATCGCGGCCCAGGTGAACCAATCGGTGGAGAATATCGGCGCGCGGCGGCTTTACACCGTGCTGGAACGGGTGTTCGAAGACCTGTCCTTCACCGCACCCGACAAATCCGGCAGCGCGGTGACCGTGGATGCGGCGTT
Source organism: Silicimonas sp. (assembly GCA_025800205.1). Lineage (GTDB taxonomy): Bacteria > Pseudomonadota > Alphaproteobacteria > Rhodobacterales > Rhodobacteraceae > CALKXV01. The sequence continues at coordinate 18,808 of JAOXSD010000258.1, forward strand.
TGTCGAGGAAAACCTGGGCGAATTGGCGCGCGGCTCGGACATGAGCCGCTACGTTCTCTAGGCCGGAACGGCCGGAATGCGCCGCGCTTGAACGTGGAACAGGGCGGCGAGGCCGACAAGACCGGCAACCAGCAGGGCGTCTCCGATCAAACCGGGGGCGTCGGGGAAGAGAACCAGGGCGGTCAGCACCGGGATCGCGATAAAACCTGCAAAGACATAGCCGCCAAGGGCCGCAAAACAGAGCACGCGTTTCCAGATCGCCCGCGCGGCGGGGACCAGTTTCGTTTCCATGCTGTCGGATTGATGAGCTTTGGACATGTTCCGCAAACCATTTACCTGATGAACTTCGCTGACAAGAATTATGTGCCAGAGCTTTGCGGCAAAATGACGGTGAAACCGGGGCGTGCCCCGATTTGTCCCGAAACGAGGGGTTTTCTTTCGGCGCCCCCCGGGTGAGACAGGGTCATGGCCGCCTTCCGCTTTCTTCGCGACAACCTGCATTTCCTGGCCGCCGGGGCGATCCTGATGTTCACCTCGTCCTTCGGTCAGACCTTTTTCATTTCGACCTTCGCGGGCGAAATCATGGGTCATTTTGCCCTCACCGACGGGGAATGGGGTCTGGTCTATACGATCGGCACCAGTGCAAGTGCGGTGGCGATGTTCTTTGCGGGCGGGCTGACCGACCGGTTTCGCGTGCGCCATCTGGCCTGGCTGGTGCTGCCCGGGCTGGCGCTGGCCTGCGTTTTCATGGGGGTGAATTCCTGGCTCCCGGGCCTTGTCCTGGCGGTGTTTCTGCTGCGGTTCTTCGGCCAGGGCATGACCTATCAACTGGCCGCCGTCGCCATGGCGCGCTGGTTTGTCGCCCGGCGCGGGCTGGCGCTTTCGATCTCCTCCATGGGGATCGCCCTTGGCACGGCCATTCTGCCGGTGGTGATCGCCGCTTGTCTTGAGACCACCGATTGGCAGGTGATCTGGATCTGGTCGGGCGGCGCGGTTCTGCTCATCTTTCCCCTGCTGCTGGTGCTGTTGAGCCAGGAGCGCACGCCGCAATCCCATGCCGAAACGAGCGAAGCCACGGGCATGGGCGGGCGCCACTGGACCCGGAGCGAGGTGATGCAATCGACACTGTTCCTGTTGATGGTGCCTGCGCTTCTCGGCCCGCCCGCCTGGGGCACAGCGCTGTTTTTCCAGCAGGTTCACATTGCCGAGGTCAAGGGATGGCCGCTGGTCCAGTACCTGTCGCTGATCCCGGTGCTGATGGCGGTATCGATGGCGGTCACCCTCACATCGGGCGTGCTGATCGACCGGTTCGGCACCGGACGGATGCTGCGGCTTTACCTGATCCCCTGGATGCTCGGCTTCGTCACCCTGGCACTCGCCCCGACCCTTGGCTGGGCCAGCCTTGCCTTCGTGATCTTCGGGGTGGCCACCGGCCTGCAGGCGACATTGATCACCGCCTTCTGGGCCGAGTATTTCGGCACCCGCCATATCGGCGCGATCAAAGCCGGGTCGACCTCGATCATGGTGTTCGGCTCTGCGGTCGGGCCCGGCATCACCGGGGCGCTGATCGACATTGGTTTCGATTTTCCGGCACAAATGCTGGCGATCGCGGCCTATTTCGCGGTGGCATTGGGGTTGGTCTGGATCGGCCTGACCCGGGCCGATCGCGCCCTAGCGGCGCCTGGTCAGGTAGACATAGAAAGCCCCTGATCCGCCATGGCGCTGATGGGCTTCGCTGACCTGCAGAACGATGTGGTTGAGGGGCGGGATCGAGATCCAATGGGGCAATTGCTGGCGCAGAATGCCAATGCGTTCGGGGATCGGACCGCGATCCTCCTTGCCGCGCCCCTTGCCGGTGATGACCAGAACCAGTCGCAGACCTTCGCCATGGGAACGAAGCAGAAAAGAGGTCAGCGCCGTATGGGCGGCGGCGGCGGTCATGCCATGGAGATCAAGCCGCGCCTCGGGTTTCGATTTGCCGCGCTTCATCCTGGTGAAGGATTTCTTGTCCATCCGGAGCGGCGGGGCAGGGGGGGTGTGCTGGGGCGGCACATGACGGGCGGTTTCGCCGACGCGAAAGGCGGGCGGTTTGTAGGGCGCGGGGCGGTCCGGCGCGGGATGGGTCTGGGCCGCCTGAGGTTTCGGCCCCGGGCGCGGTTTCGGCTGCGGTTTTTCCAAAGGGGTCGCGGTCTCGGCCACCTTGCGCCAAAGCCGCTCCTCCTCGGGGTTCAGACCGCGTGGCTTGCGGCTCATTCCTGATCGACCAGCGCAAGCGCCTCGGCAATCGGCAAAAGCACTATCATCCGGCCGCCGTCACGCACGATACCAGCCTGATCCCCCGCCGCCGCGCCCGAGCCGTAAAACACATCCGCCCGTTGCGCGCCTTTCACGGCCGAGCCGGTGTCCTGGGCCACCATCAGCCGCCGGATCGGGTCGGCGCCGTGCTTTTCCAGCCAGACCGGCGCGCCCAGAGGCACGAAATCCGGGTCAATCGCCAGGCTGCGCCCAGCGGTCAATGGCCGGTTCATCGCCCCCAGCGGGCCATCTTCGGGGTCAAGCGTGGTGAGCTCGCGAAAGAACACGTAAGACGGGTTGAAATTGAGAAGATCGCGCCCGGCGTCGGGGTTTTCCGTCACCCAGTGGCGGATCACCGCGGCAGAGACCTGATGTTCCTCAAAAATTCCCCGCCGAATCAACTCCTTGCCGACCGAGCGATACTTGTGCCCGTTCTTGCCGCCATAGCCCACACGCAGGTGATTTCCGTCGGGCAGCGCGATCCGGCCGGAGCCCTGGATCTGCAGAAAGAACTTGTCGACCGGGTTTTCAAGCCAGGCGATCTCCAGCCCGCGCCCTTCCAGCACGCCGGAGCTTTCCAATTCGCCCCGGCTGAGCCAGACGCCCGCGGGCGCATCTTCCGGGCGGGTGTAGATCGGCACGGTAAACCGCGATGTCCGGTCCCGCGAACCGGGCAGTTCCGGCTCATAATAGCCCGTGAAAAGCGGCGGTTCCTCATTGGTGATCTCGACGGGGCGAAAGGCGGTTTCAAAGAATTGCCGCGCGTCGACCCCGGTCTTGGAGAGCGCACAGATCGCAGGCCAGTCGCCGTCTTTGAGATCGATGCAGGTGCGCTGAAAGGCCACGAGGGCGGCGGCGTGATCGTCGCGCGCCCAACCGTTGAGATCGGCCCAATCCAGAAGGCGCACCTCAGCCATGGCGGCACCGGCGGCGCAGATCGCCCCCAGACACGCGCCAATCGCCCGGATCATTCGCCCGTGGCGACAAGCTGCCAGTTCGGATCATCGGCGCCCATCTTGCGGGCAAAGGTCCAGATATCCTTCTGACGCTTGATTTCGGTCGCGTCGCCCTCGACCACCTCGCCTTCGGCATTCTTGACCACCGAGGTCAGTTCGCCCGTGAAACGCACGGTCACTTCGCCTTCGCCGGTTTCGCGGTCGAAGTCCGCCGATTTCAGCGCGATTTCCCGCACGCCGACAAAGTTCGCCTCGATCGTCAGGCCCTGTTCGTTGCGCGCATCGATGCCCGATTGAAACGCCTCTGCCAGCTCATCGGAGAGGAACCCGCGCACATCGCTCAGATCGCCGTTTTCATAGGCCATGAGGATCATTTCATAAGCACCGCGCGAGCCTTCGAGGAACGCGCCCACCATGAAGCCGGGCTCTGCCATCTTCATCGCCGCAAGCGCCTTGGCGCTCGATGAGCCATCTTCCACGTGATCCACGATGTCATGGTCGGGCCCGCCATCGATCACATCGAAATCCGGCCGGCCACCCGAGGCACGCCCATTTGAGACGGGCGGCTTTTCGAACCCGTCGCGGGTGCCAAGAACGGAGCGCAGGCGCAGGATCAGGAAGACGGCAATGCCGGCAAGCACGAGGAGCTGAATAATGGAGGAGCTCATTCGACCTCTCAGAAAGATCAGATTTGGGTTTCTGTAACAGGGGTCATATGTAGGGTGCGATATGCGCCGAGTCCACCTGATGTCATGGCGCAAGGAGGGTCAAATGCCGCTGTTTCTACTGTTTCTGATCATTCCGCTGATCGAGATCGCGCTTTTTGTGCAGATCGGGGGGGCCATCGGGCTCTTTCCCACCCTGGCGATCGTCATTCTGACCGCGATTGCGGGCACCTATCTGGTGCGCTCGCAGGGATTGGCGGTTTTGTCGCAGGTGCAGCAAAGCCTGAACGAACTGCGCGATCCGACGGAACCGCTGGCCCACGGGGCGATGATCCTGTTTTCCGGCGCATTGCTGCTGACGCCGGGGTTTTTCACCGATGCGCTCGGGCTCGCGTTGATGATCCCGGGGTTTCGCAGCGCCGTCTTCCGGTTTCTGCGGGCCCGCGTGAAGGTCCAGACCATGTCCTATGGTGCCCAGACACAACAGCCCGACATTATCGACGCGGAATTCGAGGAGATCGACCCGCCCAAGGGACCCTCGGGCTGGACGCGCCATTGAGCGAGGGGGGCGGCTCTGTTAGACAGGTTCGAATTTTAGTCTTTCCGGAGTGGTCCCATGGCCGAAAACGAAAACAACGCAGCGCCGCAAATCCCGCAGATGAAGGTCCTCGGCCAGTTCATCCGCGACATGAGCTTTGAAAACATCCTGGCGCAGAAACCCGTCGCCGGTCAGGTCCAGCCCGATATTCAGGTGCAGGTCGCGCTTGATGCCAAGAAGGGCAATGCCGACGGTCAGTTCGAAGTGGTCTCGAAATACAACATCACCTCGAAGAACAAGGACGGCGGCGAGACCCTGTTCCTGCTGGAACTGGAATATGCCGGTCTGTTCCAGATCGAGAATATCGCCGAAGAGCAGATGCACCCGTTCCTGATGATCGAATGCCCGCGGATGATCTTCCCCTTTGTCCGCCGCATTGTCAGCGACGTGACCCGTGACGGCGGTTTCCCGCCTCTGAACCTGGACAATATCGACTTCGTTCAGCTCTATCGCCAGCAACTGGCCCAGCACCAGGCCAAGCAGGCCGAAGGCGCCGAAACGCCGGTCAACTGAGCTTGGCCCAAAGGGCGTTTTCGCCCAGTTTAGAGACGAAATTCGCATGCGCCTCGGCTTCGTCGGGGCGCAGGCGCGAAGGCAGGGGCGTCGCGCGTTTCTGCGGCCGCCATTCCTCCACTTCCCCGTTTCCGCCGCCCATGTCATCGGCCCGCGCCAGCACCAGACCGGGCTGACGGCCGCCGATCAGTTCCAGATAGACTTCGGCCAGGATTTCACTGTCGAGCAGGGCGCCGTGCAGGGTGCGCGAAGAATTGTCGATCCCGAAGCGGCGGCAGAGCGCATCAAGTGAGGCGGGCGAGCCCGGAAACTTCTTCCGTGCCATGGCCAGGGTGTCGATGATCTGCGACCAGTCGAGTTTCGGCAGGTTCAGCCAGCCCAGTTCGGCATTGAGAAACTTGAAGTCGAAAGCCGCGTTATGGGCGATCAGCTTTGCATCGCCGACAAAATCAAGAAAGTCCTGCGCCACCTGGGCAAATTTCGGCTCGTTGCGCAGACGTTCATATGTGAGCCCATGCACCTGAACTGCTTCTTCGGGCACTTCACGTTCGGGGTTGATATATTGGTGGTATTGCCGCCCGGTGGGCATGTGGCCCACAAGTTCGACCGCGCCAATCTCGACCAGACGGTCGCCGCTTTCGGGGTCAAACCCCGTGGTTTCCGTGTCGAAGACGATTTCCCGCATCCACCTGCCCCCGGATCTTGCTCATCACATGTTTAACTTCGGCACGGGCAGCTTCAAGGGAGGTCGTTTCGATCACCACATCAGCGCGCGCGCGTTTTTCCGTGTCCGGCAGCTGCTTCGACCGGATTAGTTCGAACTTTTCCGCGGTCATGCCGGGGCGCGCCAGAACCCGTTCGCGCTGCACCGTTTCGGGGGCCGAGACGACCACGACGTAATCGACCTCTTCCGCATATCCGGTCTCGAACAACAGCGGCACATCGACCAGAACAATCGCCGCCTCCGCGCCATTGATGAAGGCTTCGCGGTCGGCGCGGACAAGGGGGTGAACGACACTTTCCAGCCGGTTTAGAGCCGATTTTTCCCGCGCGATCCACGCCGACAGCACCGCCCGGTCCACCGCGCCATCCCGCACCGCGTCAGGGCAGATCCCGGCAATTCCGGCCACCGCGGCACCACCGGGTCCATAGATCCGGTGCACCGCCGCATCCGCATCCCAGGCCGGCACGCCTTCGTCGTGAAACATCGCAGCCGTGGTGCTTTTTCCCATGCCGATGGAGCCGGTGAGGCCAATCACGAAGGGCCGCATCACCTGAGAACCACCGCGCGCAAATCTTCGGTCACCTCGGCCTTCATGCCGAACCAGCGCTCAAATCCCGGCGTTGCCTGATAAAGCAACATGCCCAGCCCATCCACCGTGGTGCATCCGATGGACCGCGCCTGCGCCAACAGCGGTGTTTCCAAAGGCGCATAGACCAGATCCGTCACCAGTGCCGTTTTCGCCAGGGCATCGAGAGGCACGCGCAATTCGCCCTTGCCGGTCATCCCAAGGGAGGTGGCGTTGACCACGGTCGCAGCGCCATCAAGCATGTTGCCGGCCTGCACCCAATCCTGCACCCGGACCTTGGTGCCGAATTCCCGCGCCAGCGCTTCGGCCCGGCTGCGCGTGCGGTTGGTCAGGCGAATTTCCGGCGCACCCGCATCGATGAGCGACGAAAGAACCGCACGGGCCGCCCCCCCGGCGCCCAGAACCGCAGCCGGGCCGGATTTCGGATCCCAACCGGGTGCGGTTTGCCTGAGATTCTCCAAAAACCCGTAACCATCTGTGTTGTCGGCATAGATCCGGCCATCATCGAGAAAGGTCAGCGTGTTGGCAGACCCGATCAGGGCGGCACGGTCGGACACCTGATCGGCCATCTGCAACACGGCTTCCTTGTGCGGAATGGTAACATTCACCCCGACAAAGCCAAGTTTCGGCAGGTTGCGCAGCGCGGCTTCCAGATCGGCCGAACTCACATCCATCGGGATATAATATCCCCTGAGACCCAGCTGTCGCAGCCACGTGCGAAAGATCAGCGGCGATTTGCTATGGGCGACGGGCGAGCCGATGACACCGGCCAGGGGAATGCGGTTTGATGCTGTCATGACGACAAACTGCCCCGCAATGTCAGATAGGACAAGAGTTCGAGAAGCGGCATGCCCAGAACATTGAAATGATCCCCCTCGATCCGGGTGAAGAGGCGCACGCCTTCTTCTTCCAGCTTGTAGCCACCCACCGAATGGCGAAGGCTCTCCCAGTTGCGAGCGACATACTCTTCAAGCCAGGCCTCTGATGGATTGCGCATGTAAAGCCGGACCTGGCCCACATGGCGCCAGACCGGTTTGCCTGCCTCATAGATCACCGCGGCGGAATAGAGATGATGACGATCGCCCGCCATCTGCTTCAACTGCTGCAAAGCCGCCTCGGGTGTTTCGGGCTTGGAGAGCAAGCTACCTTCGAAATCAAGGACTTGGTCGGATCCGAGCACCAGGGCATCGGGGTGTTTCGCCGCCACTTTGCGGGCTTTGCCTTCGGCGAGGGCGTCCGCGATGTCGCGCGGCCTGGCGCCTTCGGAAAGCAAGGCCGCCTTGATCGCGGATTCGTCTATTCGTGCCGGAATCGTGTCGAATTCCACCGCTGCCCGGCGCAGCATCTCGGCCCGGGTGGCAGAGCCGGACGCGAGGATCAGTCTCTCTGTCATGGGGATAAACCTGTGTACCACTGCCCGGGAATCACCGGGACCATTTGGGGGCAATTTGCGCGTTCTGGCAGGCAAACGGAATCTCGATTTTTTCATCCCCCGCACGCAGCTTTTGTCCACCGTGTACAAGTCGGGCACGCGCCCTGTGAGTGAATCCCCTTTCTCGGGACTTGTCCCGGAACCATCCCCAGGTGACCCCGGGTCACGAAATGTGGCAGAAACGTGGCCACATTGTGAAAATTGAGGTTCCAAAGGGTTAACGCGATTTCCGGGGATAACTTGTCCTCCCTGTGGGCAAAACGACCCTAAACCCCAAAAACAGACTTATCCACCGTCCCTACAAACACATCTTCTCTTCTTTCTTTCTTTTCTTTTATTAAGACAGGGAGGCAGAGAGGTAAGACATGATCGGTGACATACTCGCAGGGCTCTATCCCTGGACGAAGGCGCTTCACATCGTTTCGGTGATCTCCTGGATGGCAGGATTGTTCTACCTTCCGAGGCTTTTTGTCCATCATGTCGAACGGGCCGGAGACAGTGGTGAGACCCATGAGATTTTCACCATGATGGAGGTGAAGCTCCTCCGTCTGATCATGAATCCGGCGATGATAGCCACTTGGATTTTTGGTCTGATGCTTGTCTTTACCCCTGGAATCGTCGATTGGTCCTCGCTCTGGCCCTGGCTCAAGGGGGCGGGGGTGATCGCAATGACCTGGTTTCATCACTGGCTGGGTCTGCGGCGCAAGGAGCTGCTGGCAGGCAGCAACACGCGACCCGGGCGCACCTATCGCCTCATGAACGAAGTGCCGACGCTTCTGATGCTGCTTATTGTCTTCTCGGTGGTGGTGAAATTCTGAGATCGCTTGACTCAGAGCCTGTTGCGACGTACCTGTCTCCCCGGATGCCGTCCTGGTGTCTCTTGTGATTTTCTACATTCCGAAGACCAAAGCGGGCCCGCCCGCGTGAAAAGGGTTTTTCATGACCGACCGTCTGAACCTGGCCGAACTCAAGTCGAAATCGCCCAAGGAACTTCTGGATCTCGCCGAAGAGCTTGAGATCGAAAACGCCTCCACCATGCGCAAGGGCGAGATGATGTTCTCGATCCTCAAGGAGCGCGCCGATGATGAATGGGTCATTGGCGGTGATGGGGTGCTTGAGGTGCTGCAGGACGGATTCGGCTTCCTGCGCTCGCCCGAAGCCAACTATCTGCCCGGTCCTGATGACATCTATGTCTCGCCCGAGATGATCCGCCAGTTTGCCCTGCGCACCGGCGACACGGTGGAAGGCGTCATTCGCGAACCCAATGACAACGAACGCTATTTCGCGATGACTAAGGTCGAGAAGATCAACTTCGAAGACCCGGAAAAAGCGCGTCACAAGGTCAGCTTCGACAACCTCACGCCGCTTTATCCCGATGAGCGGCTGAAGATGGAAATCGAGGATCCGACGATCAAGGACCGGTCCGCCCGCGTGATCGATCTGGTTGCGCCCATCGGCAAGGGCCAGCGGTCGCTGATCGTTGCTCCGCCGCGGACCGGCAAGACGGTGATCCTGCAGAATATCGCCCATTCGATCGAGACCAATCACCCGGAATGCTATCTGATCGTTCTGCTGATTGACGAACGCCCCGAGGAAGTCACCGACATGCAGCGGTCGGTAAAAGGGGAGGTGGTGTCGTCGACCTTTGATGAACCGGCCACCCGACACGTTGCGGTCTCTGACATGGTGATCGAGAAGGCGAAACGTCTGGTCGAACACAAGCGGGATGTTGTGATCCTGCTCGACTCGATCACCCGTCTGGGCCGGGCCTTCAACACCGTGGTTCCCTCCTCGGGCAAGGTGCTGACCGGTGGTGTGGATGCGAATGCGCTGCAACGGCCGAAGCGCTTCTTTGGGGCCGCACGGAATATCGAAGAAGGCGGTTCGCTCACCATCATCGCCACCGCGCTGATCGAAACCGGCAGCCGGATGGACGAGGTGATCTTCGAAGAATTCAAGGGCACCGGCAACTCCGAGATCGTCCTTGACCGGAAGGTGGCCGACAAGCGGGTCTATCCGGCGATGGATATCCTCAAATCCGGCACCCGGAAGGAAGACCTGCTGGTCGACAAGAACGACCTACAGAAAACCTTCGTGCTGCGGCGGATTCTCAATCCGATGGGGACCACGGATGCGATCGAATTCCTGCTGTCGAAGCTTAAGCAGACCAAGACGAACAGCGAGTTCTTTGACTCGATGAACACGTAATTTCTGTTCAATAACAGAGATTTAGGTGATATGGACACGATCTTCGCCCTGAGCACTGCCCGGGGGAAGGCGGGCGTGGCCGTGATCCGGATTTCGGGGACACGGGCAGGGCCTGTCCTCTCCAAACTGGCAGGTCCCCTGCCGAAACCACGCCAGGCGTCGCTCCGGTTTCTGAAATCCGACGACGAGGTTCTGGATGAGGCGCTCGTGCTATGGTTCCCCAGTCCCGACAGTTTTACCGGCGAGGACATTGCCGAACTTCATGTTCACGGATCAACCGCCACGGTGAATGCTGTCCTGGAAACCCTGGGAAATGAGCCGGGCTGCCGGATTGCGGATGCCGGGGAATTCACGCGGCGGGCGTTGGAGAATGACCGGCTGGATCTGGCGCAGGTCGAAGGGTTATCCGATCTGGTGGAAGCCGAAACCGAGGCCCAGCGACGGCAGGCGTTGCGGGTGTTTTCCGGGGCTTTGGGTGACCGGGCGGAGATATGGCGGAAAGACCTGATCAGGGCGGCCGCGCTCATCGAAGCGACCATCGATTTTGCCGATGAAGAGGTGCCCGTCGATGTGACACCGGAGGTACGGGATTTGCTGGCTAAGGTCCGGGCGGATCTGGCGCGCGAAGCGGACGGGGTCGCCGTTGCGGAGCGTATTCGCGACGGGTTCGAGGTGGCCATCCTGGGCCCTCCAAACGTCGGCAAGTCCACATTGCTCAATGCCCTGGCGGGTCGAGAGGCGGCGATCACCTCTTCTGTGGCCGGAACAACGCGGGATGTCATCGAGGTTCGAATGGATCTGCGCGGCCTTCCTGTAACCATGCTGGACACAGCGGGTCTTCGGGATGCCGGAGACGAAATCGAAGCGATTGGAATTGAACGGGCCCTGACGCGGGCGGAGAACGCGGATCTTCGGATCGTGCTGCGAGCTTCAGCAGATGAAAAACCGGCGGTTGATCTTCGCGAAGACGATATTGTTCTGGTTTCGAAAAATGATCAGGGGCTGGGGGATTTCTCCGCTTTGACCGGTGATGGGCTGGAGGATCTCGTTGATCGTGTGGCGCGCCATTTGGAATCTCGTGCCAGCGGGGCGGGATTTGCCATTCGCGAGCGGCATCGTCGTGCACTTCTTGAGGCAAATGACGCTTTGGGAATCGCTGCAGATCAGTTAGAGATCGCCCCTGAACTTGCTGAGTTGATTGCAGAGGACGTCCGTCGGGCCATTCGGGCGCTTGACGCGTTGGTCGGGCGGGTTGATGTGGAAGATCTGCTCGACGATATCTTTGCGAACTTCTGTATTGGAAAATGAGGGGATGTTTCACGTGAAACATTCGGATGTGGATGTCATAGTCGTTGGCGGCGGTCATGCCGGGACCGAAGCGGCCCATGCCGCGGCCAGACGCGGTGCGCGGGTCGCTCTTGTCACCCTGCGACGGGACGGGATCGGCGTGATGTCCTGCAATCCTGCCATTGGCGGGCTTGGCAAAGGCCATCTGGTTCGTGAAATTGATGCTTTGGACGGGGTCATGGGGCGTGTCGCAGATGCGGCGGGCATTCAGTTTCGTCTTCTCAACCGAAGAAAAGGGCCGGCCGTTCAGGGGCCAAGGGCCCAGGCGGATCGTGCGATCTACCGCTCCGCGATGGTGTCGGAGATGGAGAACCATCCTCTGATCCAGATCGTGGAAGGAGAGGTGGTCGATTTTCGCCTCAAATCCGACGGGTTCGAGGGGGTCGTCTTGGCCGATGGGTCAGAGATCATGGCGTCCGCCGTTGTCTTGACCACAGGCACCTTTCTTCGGGGAATCATCCATATCGGCGACGTTTCTCGCCCCGGTGGTCGCATGGGAGATGCGCCATCCGTTCGTCTGGCAGAGCGTATTGATGATTTCGGGCTTCCTTTGGGCCGTTTGAAGACCGGCACACCGCCCCGCCTTCGGTCCAGAACCATCGATTGGTCCCGGCTTGAGGCGCAACCGGGCGATGAGGATCCGGTTTTCTTCTCCTTTTTCACCAAAGGAATTCAGGCGCAGCAGGTGTCTTGCGGGATCACCCATACCAACGAGGCGACTCACGACATCATTCGCGGCAACCTTTCCCGCTCTGCCATGTATGGGGGCCATATCGATGGGGTCGGACCGCGCTATTGTCCCTCGATCGAAGATAAGGTCGTGCGTTTTGCCGAAAAGACGTCGCACCAGGTCTTTCTTGAGCCGGAAGGGCTGACAAGTGATCTCGTCTATCCGAATGGTATCTCCACCTCGCTGCCGGAAGAGGTCCAGCTGGACTACGTTCATTCCATGGCGGGTCTGGAGGCAGCCGAGATCGCTCAGCCGGGATATGCCATTGAATACGACTATATCGATCCCCGCGCCTTGACCTCCCGGCTGGGTCTTCGCGATGTGAAGGGCCTCTATCTCGCGGGCCAGATCAATGGGACGACCGGCTATGAAGAAGCCGCCGCCCAGGGCCTCGTCGCCGGTCTCAATGCGGCGGGGGATGCCCTGGGTTTGGATCCGGTGCTCTTTTCGCGCGAAAGCTCCTATATCGGCGTCATGGTGGATGATCTGATCACCAGAGGCGTCAGTGAGCCTTACCGGATGTTCACCTCCCGGGCGGAATTTCGTTTGTCTTTGCGGGCCGATAATGCGGATCAGCGGCTGACACCATTCGGTATCGAGGTTGGATGCGTCGGCGAAAGGCGATCCCAAGCTTTCGCGACCAAGATGGAGTGTTTGGCGTCGGGGCGGAGGCGCTTGGAAGACGTCAAGATTTCGGCCTCTGCAGCAGCAGGGGCTGGTATTCGGATCGCCAAGGATGGTGCGAAACGCTCGGCGTTGGATCTTCTGTCGTTCTCGGATGTGACATTCTCGGTTGTGGAGGGGCTTTGCCCCGACCTCGCGGATATCCCACCTGGAATTCAGGAACAGCTCAAATGCGACGCGCTTTATGCGCAATATGTGAAGAGACAGGCCCAGGATGTGGCCAATCTTCGCAAGGATGAGGCGCAAAAGATCCCTGCGGATTTTGATTTTGGATCCCTGACCGGACTGTCCAATGAGCTGACCCAGAAATTGGAGCGCGTGCGCCCCGAAACCCTGGGGCAGGCGGGCCGGATTGAAGGCATGACCCCCGCGGCTTTGACGCTTCTTCTGGCGCGGTTGCGGAAAAATGCGCGTCAGGCCTCATGAACGACAAATTCGGTTTTAAATCCCGCTGCGATGTTTCACGTGAAACATTGGACATGCTTGAGATCTATGCGGAGCTGCTGAAAAGCTGGAACCGGAAGATCAATCTCGTGAGTCCGAAGACGCTCGACAATCTTTGGACCCGGCATTTCCTGGATTCGGCACAGGTCTTCTCTCATTCCGGCCCGGTCTCCCACTGGGTGGATCTGGGCAGCGGTGGAGGGTTTCCCGGTGCGGTGGTGGCACTTTTGGCCGGGCCCGAGCAGAAGACAACGCTGATTGAATCCGATCAACGCAAGGCCGCCTTTCTGCGCAACCTCGCGCGGGAAACGAGCGGTTTTGAGGTGATTGCCGCGCGGATCGAGGAGGTGGTGCCCCAGGAGGCGGATTGTGTATCTGCCCGCGCTCTCGCGCCTTTGCCTGAGCTTCTTGCCTATGTGACGCGCCACCTCAAGCCGACAGGACGCGCTCTTTTGCCAAAGGGGCGAAATGCGCGGGCCGAGATGGATCAGGCGCTTGAACACTGGCGATTTGACTGCGAAACATACCCCAGCGAAACGGACCCAGAGGCCGTTATTCTGTCACTTGGAGAGATCGAGCGTGTCTGATCCCACACGACCCAAACCCCCACGCATCATTTCCATCTGCAACCAGAAAGGTGGGGTGGGCAAGACGACGACCGCCATCAATCTCGGTGCCGCCTTGGCGGAGGAGGGGTATAATGTCCTCCTGGTGGATCTCGACCCCCAGGGAAATGCCTCGACCGGCTTGGGGGTGGAGCCGGAAGATCGGCGGTACACCACCTATGATCTTCTTCTCGATGAGACCGACCTGACAAAGGTTCTGCGCCGCACCACTGTGGATGGCCTGCTTTTGGCGCCAAGTACCACGGATCTGTCTTCGGCGGATATCGAAATGATGGCGGTGGAGAAGCGCAGCTTTCTTCTTCATGATGCTTTGCGCCAACCGGCCATCGATGCCTATGAGCTGGACTTCATTCTGATCGATTGTCCACCTTCTCTTAGTCTTTTGACGGTAAATGCCATGGTGGCGTCAGATTCGGTGCTGATTCCCCTGCAAAGCGAGTTCTTTGCGCTGGAAGGGCTGTCGCAGCTGATGCTGACCGTGCGCGAAGTGCGCGAAGCGGCCAATCCGAACCTGAGGATCGAGGGCGTGCTTTTGACCATGTATGACGGACGGAACAACCTCAGCCAGCAGGTTGAGCATGATGCAAGGGAAACCCTTGGCGGGCTGGTTTATGAAACCATCGTGCCGCGCAATGTGCGGATTTCCGAAGCGCCGTCCTTTGCCATGCCGGTGACCGCTTATGATGCCGGGTCAAAAGGGGCTTTGGCCTATCGCGCTCTCGCACAAGAGGTGGTAGAAAAAATCGAACTCGCTACAGCATAAGGTGTGAACATGGCACAGGGGAAGCCAGAACGGCGCGGATTGGGTCGGGGGTTGTCGGCCCTGATGGCGGATGTGGATGCCGGTCCTGCGGTGGCGCCATCCGCGCCGCGCAAGGCCGAGCAGGTGATCGATATCGCCCGCATCAAGCCGAACCCGGATCAGCCGCGGCGCACTTTCACGGAAGAGGCGCTTGCCGAACTGACCGCGTCAATCAAGGAAAAAGGCATCATTCAGCCGATGATCCTGCGAGTGAATCCTCGTGATCCGGACGGCTATGAGATCGTTGCCGGGGAGCGCCGTTGGCGGGCAGCGCAGCGGGCGCAGCTGCATGAAGTGCCCGCGATCGTGCGCGAGCTTGATGATACGGAAGTGCTGGAACTGGCGATCATCGAGAACATTCAGCGGGCAGATCTGAACGCGGTGGAAGAAGCGGCGGGCTATCGCCAGCTGATGGACCGGTTTGGCCACACCCAGGAAAAACTGGCCGAGGCGCTTGGCAAGAGCCGGAGCCATATCGCCAACCTCCTGCGGCTTTTGAACCTACCCGAACCGGTGTTGGACATGGTGCGCGGCGGGGAGCTTTCGGCAGGTCACGCCCGGGCGCTTGTGACGTCCGAGGAAGCGGAAACCTTGGCGCGGGAAATCGTGAAAAAGGGTCTTTCGGTGCGGCAGACCGAGGCGCTGGCCAAGGGGCCGAAGGCGCCGAAATCGCTGCCGGACAATGTCACGCCGATGAAGGATGCCGATACCCGGCATCTGGAGCAGGATCTGTCTGCCACCCTGGGTATGAAGGTCAGCATTGACCACAAGCCCGGTCAGGAAAGTGGTTCTATTACAGTGCGTTACAAGGATCTGACCCAGTTGGATGAGGTCTGTCGCCGGTTGAGCGTGACCCTGGGCGCGGGCGAGGTCTAGGCCAGCAATTCGCGGAGTATGGCATTCAGAAGCGGGCGGCCCCTGGCGGTCGTCCGGATCTTGTCCGACGTCACCTCAAGAAGCCCGTCTTCGACCAGTCCGGGAAGCTTCGTATGCTCAGCGAGCCAATCCGCTGGCACTCCCTCGCGCAGACGCAACCCCATCAGCAGGGATTCAATCCGGCTTTCATTCGGGGTGACAATTTCTTCTTCGCATTGGCCTGACCCCGTCCGTTCCACGGCGCTCAGCCACGGGCCGGGCTTCCGGTGGGACAGGGTTTCAACCCGCGCCCGGTTCAGGGTCAGGCGACCGTGGGCGCCGGGGCCGATACCGACGCAATCACCGGACCGCCAGTAGATCAGATTGTGTTTGGATTCACCGCCGGGGACTGCGTGATTGGAAATCTCGTAGGCGGGCAGACCAGCGGCCTCGGTCATCTCCTGGGTCAGGTCGAACATGTCGGCAGAGAGATCATCGCTGGGCAGGCCGGGCAGACGATTGCGAGAAAATCGGTCGCCGAACGCAGTGCCGTCTTCGATGGTGAGTTGGTAAAGCGAGAGGTGATCGGCGCACATGGAAAGCGCCTCGCTCAACTCGCGGCGCCAATTGTCCAGGCTCTGGTTCTGGCGGGCGTAGATCAGATCAAAAGAGACCCTGTCAAAGGTGTTTCGGGCCAGATCGAAAGCGGCGCGGGCCTCGCTGACATCATGAAGGCGGCCCAGAGCCTTCAAATCGGCGTTGTTCAGAGCCTGAATCCCGATCGAGACCCGATTGACACCGGCGTCGCGATAGCCGTGAAACCGGGCGGCTTCCACCGAGGTGGGGTTGGCCTCAAGGGTGATTTCCATGTCATTGGCGGGGGTCCAGGCGGCGCGGGCCTTTGTGATCACATTTGCGACCACCTCGGGCTCCATCAGGCTGGGGGTGCCGCCGCCAAAGAAGATCGAGTTCAGAACCCGTGGGCCGGTGACGGTGCGGGCGCGTTCGATCTCGCGGGCAAACGCGGCGGACCAGCGGGATTGGTCCACCGCTGACGTGACATGGCTGTTGAAATCACAATAGGGGCATTTTGCTTGGCAGAAGGGCCAGTGCACATATAGGCCGAACCCGGCCTCAGGTCGCATCAGGGAAAATGGCGCGCAGCTTGCGGAAAGCATCGGCGCGGTGGCTGATCCGGTTCTTGTCCGCCAGCGCCATTTCGCCAAAGGTCAGATCCTTGCCGCGGGGCTGAAAGATCGGATCATAGCCATGGCCCTGATCGCCGCGTGGCGGCCAGGAAATCTGACCTTCCATGCGACCGGCAAAAACCTCGTCATGGCCATCTGGCCAGGCCAGTACAAAGGTGCAGCAAAACCGCGCGGTCCAGGGTGAGGCAACGCCACTTTCGCAAAGCGCGTCATAGGTCCGTTGCATCGCCATGGGAAAGTCCCGACCATTGGGCGTTTCGGCCCAATCGGCGGTGTAAACACCCGGCGCGCCGCCCAGGGCATCGATTTCAATGCCGCTGTCATCGGCGAGCGCGGGCAGGCCGGTGGCGGCAACCGCAGCCTGGGCCTTGATCCGCGCATTTTCCACGAAAGTCGTGCCGGTTTCCTCGGGTTCAGGCAGACCATGGTCGGCCGCCCCCGTCACCTTGATCGCAAAAGGCGCCAGAAGCTCACGGATTTCCGTGAGCTTGCCTGCGTTATGGGTCGCGACGATCAGGCTGTCTTCCGTGAAACGTCGCATCAGGCGGCAGCGTCCTTTTGCGCGGCGGTGAGGGTTGCGACGCCTTTCTCGGCCAGATCGAGCAGCGTGTTCATCTGATCGCGCGAGAAGGTGGAGCCTTCGGCAGACATCTGCACTTCGATCAGCTTGCCCGAGCCGGTCAGGACGAAATTGCCGTCCACACCCGCTTCGCTGTCTTCGGGATAATCGAGATCGAGCACCGGCTGACCGGCATAAATCCCGCAGGAGACGGCGGCCACATGGTCGATGATCGGGTCGGTTTTCACCAGCCCGGCCTTCATCAGCTTGTTGACCGCAAGCCGCAGCGCCAGCCAGCCGCCGGTGATCGAGGCACACCGGGTGCCGCCATCGGCCTGGATCACATCGCAATCGACCACGATCTGACGTTCGCCAAGGGCAGGGCGGTCGACACAGGCGCGCAAGGACCGCCCGATCAGACGCTGGATTTCCTGGGTCCGGCCCGACTGACCGTTTTTCGCTTCACGGCGACCCCGGGTATGGGTGGCGCGCGGCAACATGCCATATTCGGCGGTGACCCAGCCAAGGCCGGAGTTCTTCATCCAGGGCGGCACGCGTTCATCCACCGACGCGGTACAGAGCACATGGGTGTCGCCGCATTTGATCAGGCAGGAGCCTTCTGCGTGGCGGGTCACGCCGGTTTCGATGCTCACGGCGCGCATTTCGTCTGTCTGGCGTCCCGAAGGTCTCATGATCTGTCCTTTTTCTGGATTTCCGCCCTGATAGAGAGCAGGCCCCGGCGCATCAACCCCGATTGACCCGGGCGGCCTCTTCCCTTTAATCGAAACCTCCATAGATTGAGTTCTGACATGTCTGACGCAGGCCGCCTTCTGGATGAGATGAACGACCGCTCCCGCGAAGTCTTTCGCCGGGTGGTGGAGGGTTATCTGCAGAATGGCGAACCGGTGGGATCGCGCACGCTTACCCGTGAGATGAGCGAAAAGGTTTCGGCGGCGACGATCCGCAATGTGATGCAGGATCTGGAATTTCTGGGTCTGCTCAGCAGCCCCCATGTTTCGGCCGGCCGCCTGCCAACCGAAGCCGGTTTGCGGCTCTTCGTTGATGGGTTGATGGAAGTGGGCGATCTCTCGGACCGGGATCGCGACGCGATTGCGGGTGAGGTGACCGATGCCGATGATTCCGTGACCACATTGCTCGACCGGGTCGGATCGGCCCTTTCCGGGGTGACCCAGGGCGCAAGCCTGGTTCTGGCCCCGAAGCATGAAGCGCCCATTCGCCATATCGAATTTGTATCACTGGCCGCCGACCGTGCGCTGGTGGTGCTGGTGTTCGGCGATGGTCACGTGGAAAACCGGGTCTTTGCCCCGCCGCCCGGCCAGACGGCAAGTTCCTTTCGGGAGGCGGCGAATTTCCTCAATTCGATCATCTCCGGCCATACCCTGTCGGAACTGAACGATGTGATCCGGGCCGAAATCGCGCGGCACCGGCAGGAACTGGACGCCAAGGCGCGCGAACTGGTCGAAAGCGGTGCCGCCTTCTGGCAGGACGAGGGCACCAATTACGAGCGGTTGATCGTGCGCGGACGGTCGAACCTGCTGCCGCAATCCGAGGAGGAGGAGGCCGAACTTGACCGCATTCGCAGTCTTTTCGATGATCTGGAACGCAAGCGCGACATTGCGGAGTTTCTGGACCTGACCGAGGCGGGCGAAGGCGTGCGCATTTTTATCGGCTCTGAAAACAAATTATTTTCTCTTTCGGGTTCCTCTTTGGTGGTCTCTCCGTATATGAACGCTGATCGAAAGATCGTGGGTGCGGTGGGCGTGATCGGCCCAACCCGACTGAACTACGGGCGGATCGTTCCCATCGTGGATTATACGGCACATTTGGTCAGCCGGTTGATTACAGATCGAGGGCAGTGATGAGCGAAGCAGAAGCAAAGAAACCCATGCCGGAAGAGGAGCTGATCGACATCAGCGCGCCCGAGGCGATGGAACAGCCTGAGGATGATGAACGCATTCTGGCGCTGGAAGCGGAACGTGATGAGCTGAAGGACAAGTTCATGCGGGCGCTGGCCGATGCGGAAAATGCGCGCAAACGGTCCGAACGGGACCGGCGTGAAGCGGAGCAATATGGCGGCTCGAAACTGGCTCGCGATCTGCTGCCGGTCTTCGACAACATGAAGCGCGCGGTGCAGGCGGTGCCGGAGGATGCGCGCGAAGGCAATGCAGCGCTGATCGAAGGCGTGGAACTGACCATGCGTGAATTGCTCAGCGTCTACAACAAGCACGGCATCAACCTGATTTCGCCCGAGGTGGGCGACCGGTTTGACCCGCAGCTCCATGAGGCCATGTTCGAAGCACCGGTGCCAGGCACCAAGGCGGGCGACATCATTCAGGTGGAAGCCGACGGGTTCATGTTGCACGACCGGCTGTTGCGGCCCGCGAAGGTCGGTGTGTCCTCAATGCCCGCCAGCTGAGGGGGCGCTGCCCCTCGCGCTGACACGCACCCGCGTAGGTATTTTTGACAGGAAGAAGGCGCTAGGTCTTGGCCAGCGCCTTCAACTCGTAGAGCGCCTGCAGCGCGTCGCGCGGGCTCATGTCGTCGGGGTGCAGATCGGCCAGTTTCGTCTCTAATTCGGAGGTTTTGGCCGGTTTCGGCGCAGGTGGCGGGGCGGCAGCGAAAAGCGGCAATTCATCGATCAGCGCCTTTTGCCGGGCCCCGCCCTCGCGTTCGCCCTTCTCCAGCGCATCGAGGACCACGCGGGCCCGCTCCACCACCGATTGCGGCAGACCGGCAAGGCGTGCGACCTGCACCCCATAGCTGCGGTCGGCGGCACCCTTGCGCACCTCGTGCAGGAAAATCACATCGCCTTCCCATTCCTTGACCGCAACGGTGGCGTTCTGCACGCCCGCCAGCCGGTCGGCGAGTTCGGTCATTTCATGGTAATGGGTGGCGAAAAGGCCGCGACAGCCATTGGTTTCGTGCAGATGCTCCAGCGTGGCCCAGGCGATGGAGAGACCATCATAGGTTGCGGTTCCGCGCCCGATTTCATCAAGGATCACCAGCGCCCGGTCATCGGCCTGATTGAGGATCGCGGCGGTTTCGACCATCTCGACCATGAAGGTCGACCGGCCGCGTGCCAGATCGTCCGACGCGCCGACACGGCTGAAAATCTGGCTGACCAGACCGATATGGGCGCTGTCGGCCGGGACGAAACTGCCCGCATGGGCCAGAAGGGCGATCAACGCGTTCTGACGCAGATATGTCGATTTACCGGCCATGTTCGGCCCGGTCAGCAGCATCAGCCGCCCGTTCTCGGAGAGATCACATTCATTGGCGATAAACGGCGCGCCGTCGGATTTGAGCGCGGCTTCCACCACCGGATGGCGCCCGCCCGTAATCTCGAAGGCACGGCTGTCGTCAATACGCGGTGCGGTCCAGTTTTCGTCGCGGGCGAGCAGGGCGAAAGCAGAGGCGACATCGAGCTCGGCCAGCGCGCGGGCGGCTTCGGACAGGGGGGCGGCGCGGTCAAGAATCCGAGCTTTCAACCCGGAATAGAGACTGTTTTCAATCTCGATCGCACGGGCGCCCGCATTGAGGATACGGGTTTCGAGATCGGAGAGTTCGACGGTGGTGAAACGCACCGCATTGGCGGTGGTCTGGCGATGAATGAACCGTTCCGACAGGGGCGGGTTCAGCATCTTGTCCGCATGGGTTGCCGTGGTTTCGATGAAGTAGCCCAGCACGTTGTTGTGTTTGATCTTGAGCGCGGTGATGCCGGTGTCCTCGGCATATTCCTTCTGCATTGCCGCGATCACGCCGCGCCCTTCGTCGCGCAGCCGACGGGCTTCGTCGAGCTCCTCGTTGTGACCCTCGGCAATGAAACCGCCATCTCGGGCAAGCAGCGGCGGTTCGGCTATGAGGGCGGCATCAAGCGCGTCGGCGAGATCCTCGAAACCTTCGAGACCGGAGAGCCAGGTCTGGGTCAGTTCCGGCGTGTCCTGATCGAGCGTCGCCGCAAGGCGGGGCAACTGGCCGAGCGCATTGCGGATCGCCGCCAGATCGCGCGGTCCGCCGCGGTCCATGGCAAGACGCGAAAGGGCGCGTTGAATATCGGGCACGCCGCGCAGCGCCTCGCGCGTGTCTTCGAGGCGGCGGTCGTCGCTCGTGAACCAGTCGACCACGCCGATGCGGGATTGCACCAGGGGCAGATCGCGCGAGGGCGAGGACAGCCGCCGTTCCAGCAAGCGCCCGCCGGCGGCGGTCGCGGTGCGGTCAATGGCGGACAGGAGCGAACCTTCGCGGGCGCCGTTGAGCGCACGGATCAGTTCCAGATTTCGGCGGGTGGCGGCATCGATCTGCACGGTGCCGGAGGCCATTTCGCGCTGCGGCGGGCGCAGGAGCGGCAGCTTTCCTTTCTGGGTCAGATCAAGGTAGTCGACCAGCGCGCCAATGGCGGATATTTCGGCCCGGGTGAAGGTGCCGAAGGCGTCAAGGCTTTTGACCTGCCAAAATGCTGTGAGGCGGGTTTCGGATGATTGGCTGTCGAAACTGGCAGGGGCCAGCGGGGTGAGCGCTGCGCCCAGATCCGTCACTAAATCGGCCATTTCGGCATATTTCGCCTCGGAGATCACCACTTCGCTGGGGGCGAGACGGGCAAGTTCGGGGCTGAAACGGGCAGGCACCGTGGGGGTGACCCGCAATTCGCCGGTCGAAATATCGACCCAGGCGATGGCGGCCTCATCACGGACCTGCGCCAGGCTTGCGAGGAAGTTGTGGCGCCGCGCCTCCAGCAGGCTGTCTTCGGTCAAAGTGCCGGGGGTGACAAGGCGGACAACGCCGCGTTTCACGACGGATTTGGAGCCGCGTTTCTTCGCCTCTGCCGGGCTTTCGAGCTGTTCGCAGACCGCAACGCGGAACCCCTTGCGGATCAGCGTCAGAAGATAGCCCTCGGCGGAATGCACGGGCACGCCGCACATGGCGATGTCTTCACCCAGATGCTTGCCGCGTTTGGTGAGCGCGATGTCGAGTGCCTCCGCCGCGGCGACCGCATCATCGAAGAACAACTCATAGAAATCGCCCATCCGGTAGAACAGCAGAGCATCGGAATGCTCTGCCTTGATCTCCAGAAATTGCGCCATCATCGGCGTTACGCCAGCGGCGGTCACGGACACAATAGTCACCCCCAAGTGATTTGGGGCAAACTAGCCCTGCCAGGCGCGGGGGAAAAGGCGAAAGCGCTACTTTGCGAAGGGCGCGGCCGAGCCCCAGAGACGCTTGACCTTGGCGTCGCGCTTGCAGGCCTTGCGGTAGAATTTATAGGCGTTGGCCTTGGATTTCGGACCGCGCCGGGTCAGCACGATTTCGCTCTTCTTATAGTAATCCTGATGATAGGCGCCGGCCGGGTAGAAAGGCGCGACGTTGAGGATCGGGGTGACGATCTTGCGCCCGAGATCCTTCTGGGCTTTCGCCTTGGCCTTCTCGGCTGCGGCCCGTTCGGCCTTGTTAGAGACGAAAATCGCCGTGCGATAGCTTTCGCCCCGGTCGCAGAACTGACCGCCCGCATCGGTCGGATCGACCGAGCGGAAGAAGTTGTAGAGCAGCTGATCATAGGTGATCTGGGCGTCGTTGTAGCGGATCTCCACCGCCTCGTAATGGCCGGTGCCGCCCTTGGTGACCTGTTTGTAGGTCGGGTTCTTCACCTTGCCGCCCTGAAAGCCGGAGACGACTTCGGACACGCCCTTGAGGGATTCGAAATCCGATTCCACGCACCAGAAACAGCCGCCCGCGAAATAGGCGCGTTTCTGTGCGGCTTCTGCGCCCTGGGATTGCAGGGCGAGGCCTGCGAGGATCAATGCGCCGGTGAGCGCGGCTTTGGCGAGCGGTTTGAACATGACCTGTCTCCTTGAAACTGGCCGGACCATGGCGAAACCGGGCGGCGGCGTCCATTCAAGGGATCGTGAGATGCCGCGAGTGTGAGAGTTGTTTCAGCCGCGCGATTGTCCTAATCGGGGGTCATGAAGATCGCGATGTGGAGCGGGCCGCGCAATCTGTCGACGGCCATGATGTATGCCTTTGGGAACCGGGCGGATTTTGCCGCTTTGGACGAGCCCTTTTATGCCGCCTATCTCTCCGGGACGGGGATTGATCACCCGATGCGCGACGAGGTTCTGGCAGCCCAGGAAACCGACGCGGCAAAGGTGGCCGCGACCTGCGCGGGCCCGGTGCCGGGCGGCAAGGCCCATTGGTACATGAAACACATGGGGTTTCACATGCAGCCCGGGTTTCCGCTCGATTGGGCCGAAGACTGCGTGAATGTGCATCTGATCCGCCATCCCGCCCGGGTGGTGGCAAGCTACGCCGCCAAGAGGGAGAACCCGACATTCCGGGATATCGGTTTCGCTGACCAGACGCGGATTTTCGACGCCCTGCCCGGCCCCGTGGTCGACAGTGCCGATATCCGCCGTGATCCCGAAGCGGTGCTGGGTCGGCTTTGCGCTGAAATCGGTCTGCCGTTTGACCCTGCCATGTTGCGCTGGACGGCCGGGCCGCGCGCGTTTGACGGGGCCTGGGCGCCCCATTGGTATGGGTCGGTGCATCGCTCCACCGGCTTTGCCGGGGCGGAGGGTGATTTGCCGGATCTGCAGGGGGAGGCCGCCGATCTGGTTGCCCAGGCGCTGCCCCATTACGAGGCGCTGGCGGCGCGGCGGCTTCGCTGACAAAAATCGGTCAAACTCACTGACAGTGGACACAATCCGCTATTTTTGTGGCGATTGTTGCGCTAATCTCGGGCGGCTGCCGCTCATTTAGGGCGGCGCCGGGGCGCAGATCGGGCTTTTCCCGACCCCTGTGTCCGATGTTCCCCACTCCGGCCTGGAAATGGCCCCGGGGGGCACCTTAACTGGAAGATACAAGCTGCGCCGGTATAGTCTCGGCGTTCGTCGTAGTTTTACCGCAAGAAGCGTGATCGTCTTTAATGTCTCAGACCAGCCCCACACCGCCGAATCCCATCCTGACCAATGTTCGGCGTCAATCGCGCCACTTCCTTTGGTTTGCCTTTCTTTTCAGTGTCTTCGTCAATCTGCTGATGCTGACCGGACCGCTGTTCATGCTGCAGGTCTATGACCGGGTTCTGGGTTCGCGGTCGGAAGAAACCCTGGTGGCGCTGCTGATTCTCGTGATCGCGCTTTACGGGTTCATGTGGCTGCTGGACTTTGCCCGCACCCGGCTTCTGGCGCGGTATGGCGCCCGGTTCCAGTCCGGGCTCGACGACAAGGTGTTCGAGGCGCAGCTGACGACCGAGGGACAGAATCGCCCGGAGGCGATCTCGGCCAACCGCGACCTTGAGGCGGTGCAGGGCTTCTTTGGCTCGCCCGGGCTGGTGGCGATCATGGATGCGCCGTTCACGCCGCTGTTTATCGGTCTGATCTTCGTCTTTCACCCGATGCTGGGCTGGTTTGCCCTGGGCGGCGGGCTGGTTCTGGTGGCGATTGCCGTGCTCAGCCAGCTTCTGACCGCGAAACGTCTGGCCGAAGCCCAGCGCACCAGCGAAACCGCGAACCGGTTTGGCGAGAATGCGCGCCGCGCCTCCGAATTGATCCGCAGCCAGGGCATGCTCGGCCCGGTGACCCAGCGCTGGATGGCGCAGCGGGTCGCAGCGCTCGAAGACAACATGACCGCGGTGGACTGGACCGGCGCCTTTTCCACCTTCACCAAGGCGTTTCGCCTGACCCTGCAATCGCTGGTGCTGGCGCTGGGCGCCTGGCTGGTGTTGCGCGGGCAAATGACGGCCGGTGCGATGATCGCGGGCTCGATCCTCTTGGGCCGTGCCCTGGCGCCCATTGAACAGATCATCGGGCGCTGGCCGCAACTCACCCGGGCGCGTCAGGGCTGGAAATCCCTTTCGGTCTTTCTCGGCAGCCTGCCCGAGGACAAGGAACGCACCCGCCTGCCGCGCCCCGAAGGCCGGCTGGACGTCAAGGGCGTGACCCTGACCACCGCACCGGGCAAGCCACCGATCCTTTATAATGTCAGCTTCTCGATCAATCCCGGCGAGGCGCTGGGCGTGATCGGCCGCTCCGGGTCCGGCAAGACGACCATTGCCAAGGCGATCCTCGGTCTGGTCAATCCGGGCATTGGCGAGGTCCGTCTGGGCGGTGCGCTGATCGAGCATTACACGCCGGACGATCTGGGCGCCCATATCGGCTATCTGCCCCAGGACCCGATGCTGATCACCGGCACCATTGCCGAGAACATCGCGCGCATGTCGCTTAAGCCGGACAGCGAAGCGGTGGTGGCGGCGGCCAAGAAGGCCAAGGCCCATGAGCTGATCCTGTCGCTGCCCGATGGTTATGAGACCCGGATCGAGGACAACAAGATCGGCCTCTCGGGCGGTCAGCGACAGCGGATTGCGCTGGCGCGTGCGCTCTTTGGTGATCCGGTGCTTCTGGTTCTGGATGAGCCGAATTCGGCGCTGGATCAGGAAGGCAGCGAGGCGCTCAATGCCGCCATCCGCACCATGCGAGACGAAGGCCGCGCGGTGATCATCATGACCCATCGTCCGGTGGCAATCTCCGAATGCGACACGCTGATGGTGGTGGAAAAAGGCGCGATCAAGGCCCATGGCCCGCGCGACGAGATCATCAAATCGATGATGAAGAACGCAGGCGATGTGCAGCGCGTTGTGGGGAATGAAGCATGAGTGACAAGGTGAAATATTCGGCCCGTCTGCCGTTGATCGTGGGCTTTACCTCGCTCGTCCTGCTGGTCGGCGGCATCGGTGTGTGGTCCGTGCGCACCCAGATCGCCGGTGCGATCATCGCCTCGGGCATGATCGTGGTCGAGAACAACCGTCAGGTGGTGCAACATGCCGAAGGCGGCGTGGTCGGCGAAATTGCCGCCCGCGACGGCGATCTGGTGGAGGCCGGCGCGCTTCTGGTGCAGCTCGATGACACGCTGTTGCGGTCCGAATTGTCAGTGGCCGAATTGCAATTGATCGAACTGGGCGCCCGGCGCGCGCGGCTGCAGACCGAGCGCGATGGCGGTGACGAGATCACCTTCCCCGACATTCTGATGGAAATGGGCGAGGAGGAGGCCCGCGACCAGATCGAGGGGCAGCGGAAACTTTTCGAGGCCCGTCTGGTGTCGCTGGAAAAGGAAAAGAACCAGATTGCCGAGCGGATCAAGCAGACCGGCAATCAGATCAAGGGGGCGGAGGCCCAATTGCAGGCGCTGGCGATTCAGGAAGAGCTGATCACCGCCGAACTGGTGGATGCGGAAAGTCTTCTGGAAAAGGGTCTGATTCAGGCACAAAGGGTCTCGACCCTGCGCCGGGAAGCGGCGCGTCTGGCCGGTGAGATCGGCCAATTGACCGCCAGTGTGGCGCAGTTCAAGGGCGAGATTGCCGCGTTCGAGATCGAGGCGCTGAAACTTGATGGCACCCGTCGCGAGGGCGCCATTGTCGAGCTTCGCGACATCCAGTTCCGCGAGCTGGAACTGGCCGAGCGGCGGCGCAGCCTGCTGGAACGGTTGTCGCGGCTCGATATTCGCGCGCCGGTGTCGGGGATCGTCTATGGCTCGACCGTCTTCGGTCAGAATGCCGTGGTGCAGCCGGCGGAGCCGCTGATGTATGTGGTGCCTCAGGATCAGCCGCTGGTGGTCTCGGCCCGGGTCGATTCGATCCATATCGATCAGGTCCATGTGGGTCAGCCCGCCGCCCTTCTGTTCACCGCTTTCAACCAGCGCCTGACGCCCGAGTTGACCGGCCGGGTGGTGGCGGTGTCGGCCGACGTCTTTCAGGACGAGGTGACCGGCATGAGCTATTACAAGGTGGAACTGGCGCCCCTGGAAGAGGAACTTCCGAAGCTCAACGACCAGGAGGTGCTGCCCGGCATGCCGGTGGAAACCCATCTGCGGACCTCGGAACGCACGCCGCTGTCCTATCTGACCAAGCCGCTGACCGATTACTTCGGGCGCGCACTTCGGGAAGGGTAAAACAAAAAAGGGCGTCGGTTGATTTTGCCGACGCCCTTTCGCGATTTGATGAGGTGGCCACCGGAACGGGGCCGCCTTTTCTATTTCAACCGGCGGTCCCGGGCGGCCAGAAGTTTGAGCCGCAGGGCGTTGAGCTGGATAAAGCCCTGGGCGTCGGTCTGGTCGTAAGCGCCCGCATCCTCTTCGAAGGTCACATGAGCCTCGGAATAGAGCGAATGGTCGGACCAGCGGGCCACCGTGCGGGCCGAGCCTTTGTAAAGCTTCAGCCGGACCGTGCCGGAGACATGTTCCTGGCTCTTGTCGATCAGCGCCTGGAGCATTTCGCGCTCGGGCGAGAACCAGAAGCCGTTGTAGATCAGCTCCGCATAGCGCGGCATGATCGAATCCTTCAGGTGACCGGCGCCGGAATCGAGGGTGATCTGTTCGATGCCGCGATGGGCTTCCAGCAGAACCGTGCCGCCGGGCGTTTCATAGACACCGCGGGATTTCATGCCGACAAAGCGGTTTTCGACGAGATCCAGCAGGCCGATCCCGTGCTTGCCGCCCAATTCGTTGAGCTTGGTCAGGATCGTCGCGGGGGACATGGCCACGCCATCAATGGCGACCGCATCGCCTTTTTCGAAGGTAATTTCGATGAATTCGGGCTCATCGGGGGCCTGTTCCACGGCCACCACGCGCTGGGCGACGTAATCGGGCGCCTCAACCGCCGGGTCTTCCAGCACCTTGCCCTCGGACGACGTGTGCAGAAGGTTCGCATCGACCGAAAACGGCGCTTCGCCGCGCTTGTCCTTGGCGATCGGAATCTGGTGCTGTTCAGCAAACTCCAGAAGCTTGGTGCGCGAGGTCAGATCCCAGAGCCGCCAGGGCGCGATCACTTTGATGTCCGGATCCAGCGCATAGGCGGCCAGTTCGAAGCGCACCTGATCATTGCCTTTGCCGGTGGCCCCATGGCTGACCGCATCGGCGCCGGTCTGGGCGGCGATTTCCACCAGACGCTTGGAGATCAGCGGCCGGGCAATCGAGGTGCCGAGCAGGTAAAGCCCTTCGTAGAGCGCATTGGCGCGGAACATGGGGAAGACGAAGTCGCGGGTGAATTCCTCGCGCAGATCCTCGATATAGATCTCCTTCACGCCCAGCATTTCGGCCTTCTTGCGCGCCGGTTCCAGCTCTTCACCCTGACCCAGGTCAGCGGTGAAGGTGACGACTTCGCAATTATATTCAGCCTGGAGCCATTTCAGGATGATCGAGGTATCGAGACCCCCGGAATAGGCAAGGACAACTTTTTTGGGTGCGGACATGAAGACCCCCGGAACATGCAGGTTTTCGGGGCATGTACGGTGTTTTCAGCCGGGGAACAAGCATCTGCGCTCAGGCTTGAAACAGAACGTCCTTCGAAGCGGCATAGGTGGAGCGGATCGCGGTGATGTCGGGCATCTGGGTCGGATCGGCCTTGAGCCGCGCCTCTTCGGTCTTGCAAAGCTCCGAAACCGCTTCAAGCCCGATGTTGAGCGCGCTGCCCTTGAGAAAGTGCAATTGCGCCGCCATCTCGCCCGCAGTGACCCGGTCGAGCCCTTCCAGCACCTCTTCCACCTCTTCGCAGAAAAGCTCGATCACCTCGGCAAGGTCTTCTTCGCCGACTTCTTCTTTCAGTTCTTCAATACGCGCGTTGTTGATCATGGGGCACCTCTCCGCCCTCCCTAGCCGCAATGCCTTAAGAATGGATTTCTGCTGAAAAAAGTTGCTCGGACCGCCATGTCTTCACGGCGCATTAAGGGGGCTGGGGCAAAAGGAGGGGGATGAAGACCGATATTCTCCCCAAGGCCGACCAGGCTGCCATGGTCGTGCGCCCGATTCTTATTGTCGACGACAGCCGCGCCCACCGGCGCCTCTTGGCGCGCAGTCTGGCCAAATGGGGCTATGAAACGATCGAGGCGGGTTCCGGGGAGGAGGCGTTGAAGATCGCCGCCGACACCCAGGTGGATATCGTGGTCAGCGACTGGATGATGCCGGGGATGAACGGGGTGGAATTCTGCCGCGCCTTTCGCGCCCAATGTGGCGACCGGCCGGCCTATTTCATCCTCCTGACCGCCCAGACGGAACGGGAAGCGTTGGCCGAAGGGCTGGAAAGTGGTGCCGATGATTTCCTGTCGAAACCGTTCAATTCGGTGGAATTGCGCGCCCGCCTGCGGGCCGGGGAACGGGTGGTCAATGCCCAGCTGGATCTGGCGGGCAAGAATGCGGCGTTGTCGACCGCGCTGTCGGATCTGTCCGATGCCTATTCGGCGATCGAACGCGATCTGGCCGGGGCGCGGAAATTCCAGGAAGGGCTGGTGCCCGACCGCTATCTGAAGGCGGATACGGTCGAGGTGTCGATGCTGTTTCAGCCGTCGGGCCATGTGGGCGGCGATCTGGTGGGCTATTTCCATGCTTCGCCGGATATTCTGGGGGTCTATTCCGTCGATGTCTCGGGCCATGGGGTGGCTTCCGCCCTGATGACCGCCCGGGTGGCAAGCTATCTTTCCGATGCCGCGCCCGACCGCAATATCGCCCTGACCCAGGATGGAGACGGGTACCGGATGATCGATCTGTCGGAGGTCTGCGGGCGGCTGAACGCGATCCTGATGGCGGATGTGGATTCGGATCAGTATCTCACCATGTCGATTGCCAAGGTCGACAAGACCAGTGGCGCAGTGGAACTGTGCCAGGCGGGCCATCCGAGCCCGCTTGTCCAGCGCGCCGATGGAACGGTCGAGATGATCGAGATGTTTTCAACCCCGATCGGGCTGATCGATGACGGCGACTATGCCTCCCATCACATCCAGCTCGATTTCGGCGACCGGTTGATGCTCTATTCCGATGGTCTGACCGAATGCCCCGACCCCGAAGATCGGCTGCTGGATGATGAGGGGCTGGAAGAGATCATGGGCGAACGGGCGGATCTTGCCGGGCCAGATCTTGTTCAGTCTCTGCAAAAGGCGCTGGTGGACTTTCGCGGCAGCGAGGATTTTCCCGATGACCTTTCGGCGGTGCTGATCGAACGGGCGGACCGGCGCGGCTCCTGACCGGGGCGGTCTCGCTCAGGCCACCCGGATGAACCCGGAGAGGCCGGTTTTCTGATGCTCGATCACATGGCAATGGAAGGCCCAGTCGCCGGGGTTGTCGGCCAGCACCTCGATTTCGACGATTTCGTCTTTCAGGAGCAGGATCGTATCGGTGTAATTTGCCGGAATCTTCCGCAGGTTCGAGCGCAGCGGGCGGAACACCAGCCCGTGCAGATGGATCGGATGCAGGTTGGGGGATTCATTGCGCAGGCGCAAGAGATGCCGCTTGCCCAGCTCCAGCGTCGCCACCGGTCCGGTGTTTTCCACCGCATCGCCAGGCCAGGGCCTCCGGTTGATCGACCAGAAGATATAGGCATTGGTGCCGCACAGCCCGTTGTTGGTGCCATCCCCTTCCGGGGACCAGCCAAAGACGATTTCGGAAGTTGGCTGTGTCGCGGTCTCCAGCGCCGGGATCGGATTGCGCGGCAGATCGGGGATATCGCCCGCGCGGCGCCCCAGATTGGTGCCCATGGTGCGGAACCGCGCCACATTGAACGGCGAATTGCGCCCGATCAGGCTTTCGAAGGTCAACTCGCGCCCGTCTTCGTCCGGGGCGACAAAGGCCACATCGACCCGCTGCCCGGGCCCCAGCCACAGGGGCGCTTCCCTGGTCGGCCAGGGAAGCGGATCGTCCACCGGATGGCCATCCCAGGCCAGAATGCGCCCCGGCACATCGGGAAAGATCAGCTTGTGCACCCGCGTGGTGTCGGTGACGGCAAAGCGGAGCCGGATCAGCCCGCCCGCAGGCACCTCATAGACCGGGTCTTGCCGCCAGTTCGTGGTCTTCACATTGCCGAACGTGCCTGCGCGCGCGGCACCTCTGGGGGTGAAATGCTCCAGAAGCTCGCCCTCGTTACCAAGGCGGAAATCCTTGAGATTGAGAGGGATATCCGCATCGAACCCGGGATCTTCCGCCTCATCGACGATCAACAGCCCGGTCAGGCCCAGGGCCATCTGCGACAGGGTCATGCAATGGGGGTGATACCAGAAGCTGCCCGCATCGGGCGGGGTGAACGCGTAGCGAAAGGTCTCACCGCGGGCGATCGGCACCTGGGTGAGATAGGGCACGCCGTCCATGGCATGGGGCAGGCGGATGCCGTGCCAGTGCATGGTCGAATAATCGTCCAGCCCATTGGTGAAATCGATCACCGCCTTTTTCCCCTGACGCAGGCGCAGCACGGGCGGCGGGGCGTTGTCGGCGAGGCTGACAAGACCTTCGGTGGGCCTGTCGCCAAAGGCAAAGGAGGTCAGGCGCGAGCGCAGGTGATAATCGCTGCTGCCGGCGGCATTCAGCGCCGAAAACGCGCCCAGATTGGCGGCGGTGAGGCCCAGCGCGCCGGTGATGGCCTGTCTGCGGGTGAGAGTGACCATGGGGCGGTCCTTCGTGCGAACTGAATTCCCAATTCTTTTAATCAGGAATTGATCACATCACAAACACCAATCCCGGATGAACATCCGGTCGCCGTCATTGCCCACCAGCCGGGCGGCGTCTTCGGGCGCGGCCCAAAGCGCCGTATGCCCCGCCTCGGTCGGCGCGCCCAGACACAGGGTCGGCCGGCCCCAATAGACCTGACAGATCTTTTCCGCCCAGAGATCGTATTCCGGCATGTAGGTGAAGCGCCGGAAGGCTCCGAGCCGTTTCAAGCCCGCCACATGCCAGCCGGTTTCCTCAAGAATTTCCCGGTGCAGCGCGGGGATCACCGGTTCGCCCGGATCGATGCCGCCGCCGGGCAATTGCACCTCCGGTTCGGGTTCCTCCTGATGGGTCAGCAGCAATTGCCCGTTGCGCGGCAGAAGCGCATAGGCGCCCGGGCGCAGGGTGTAGCGGATATCGGCCCTCGGGCTTTCGCCAATTCTTCGGATCATCGGGGTCTTTCCGCTCGCCATTGTCTTTCGCCCCGTGATACCTATCTAAGGCCTCTTTGTCAGGGACATCACGATGAGTATCGGATCGAAAATCGCCTGGGACGACACGGTTCTGCCGTTCCAGATTGACCGCACCGCCACCCGCGGGCGCGTGGCGCGCCTTGACGGGGTGCTGCAGCAGGTTCTGGCGCAGCATGATTACCCGCCGGTGATCGAGGCGCTGGTGGCCGAAGCCACACTTCTGACCGCGCTGATCGGCCAGACGGTCAAGCTGCGGTGGAAATTGTCGCTGCAGATCCGGGGCGACGGGCCAGCGCGCCTGATCGCCACCGATTACTATGGTCCGAGCGAGGATGGCGCGCCCGCGCGCATCCGCGCCTATGCCTCTTTTGACGAAGAGCGGCTTGATCCAGAGGGCGACCCGTTCGCGCAGATCGGCGCGGGCTATTTCGCCATCATGATCGACCAGGGCACCGGCATGACCCCCTATCAGGGGATCACGCCCTTGACCGGTGGGTCATTGGCGGTGTCGGCCCAGACCTATTTTGCCCAATCCGAGCAATTGCCGACCCGGTTCGCGCTCAGCTTCGGCCAGTCCCAAAGCCCCGGCGAAGAGCTGCATTGGCGCGCCGGTGGCGTGATGCTGCAGCAGATGCCCGAAGCCTCCCTTGAGGCCCAGGGCGAGGGCACCGGCGAAGGCGGGTTGCTGGCGGCGGAGGATTTTCTCGAAGGTGACGCCGCCGAGGATTGGAACCACGTGAACGTGTTGCTCGATTCCGCCGAGGAAATCGAACTCATCGGTCCCTCGGTCCAGCCGACCGAGCTTCTGCTGCGGCTCTATCACGAGGATGGCCCCCGGGTGTTCGATGCCCAGCCGGTGGAATTCGGCTGCACCTGTTCCGAAGACCGGGTGCGCGAGTCGCTGTCGATCTATTCCGCGAAGGATATCGGCCATATGACCACGGAAGCGGGCATCGTGACGGCCGATTGCCAGTTCTGTGGCGCGCATTATGAATTCGACCCGGATACGCTGGGGTTCGAGGCCAAGAATGCGTGACCTGCGCGCCCGCCTGACCGCCGCGCTGGCGGCAGACGGGCCTCCGTCGTCGGATTACGACCTGAACCCCAATGTGATCCTGCCGGAGACCCGGAAACTGCGCGCCGCCTCCGTCCTGATCCCCGTGGTCGCCCATGATCATGGCGCCAGCGTGCTCCTGACCAAACGCTCTTCGGCGCTGAAACACCACCCCGGCCAGATCGCCTTTCCGGGCGGCAAGGAAGAGGCGGGCGACAATGGGCCCGAAGGCGCCGCCCTGCGCGAAGCCTGGGAGGAAATCGCCCTGCCCGAGGCCCGGGTCGAGGTGCTGGGGCGGCTGCCTGCCCATGAAACGGTGACCGGGTTTCAGGTCACGCCGGTGCTTGCCCTGATCGAACCCGGTTTCACCCCGCGTCCGGATGCGGGCGAGGTGGCCGAAGCGTTCGAAGTGCCGCTGGCCCATGTGATCACACCGGAAAACTACATCATCGAAGGGCGCCGCTGGCGCGGGCAGCGCCGGTCCTATTTCACCGTGCCCTGGGGGCCTTATTATATCTGGGGCGCCACCGCGCGCATGCTGCGCGCCCTGGCAGATCGCATGGACCATGGCGCGGATTGACGCGGATTGGCTGAACGCGCCCGCGACCCAGGGTGTGTTCCATCTCCTGACCGGGGCCGGGCATCCGGCCTATGCGGTGGGCGGCGCTGTGCGCAACACGCTTCTGGGCGCGCCGGTGAAGGACATCGATCTTTGCACCGATGCGCGCCCCGACACGGTGATGCAGCTCGCCCGTAAGGCGGGGTTGCAGGCGGTTCCAACGGGCATTTCCTTCGGAACAGTGACTGTTTTGTGGGACGATACGCCGTTCGAGATCACCACCTTTCGCCGGGATGTGGAAACCGACGGGCGCCGCGCGGTGGTCGCCTTTTCCACCCGGATCGAAGAGGATGCCCTGAGGCGCGATTTCACCATGAACGCGCTTTACTGCGACGCCGATGGGGCGGTGGTCGATCCCCTGGGCGGTCTGCCGGATTTGCGCGCGCGCCGCATTCGCTTCATCGAGAATGCCGGTCAGCGGATCCGTGAGGATTATCTGCGCAGCCTGCGCTATTTCCGGTTTCACGCCTGGTATGGCGATCCGGGTGAAGGGTTCGATGCGGAGGCGCTCGATGCCATTGCGGGCAATCTGGATGGCCTCGCCGGGCTCTCCCGCGAACGGGTTGGCGCCGAAATCAAGCGTCTCCTGGAGGCACCCGATCCCGCCCCCGCGGTGGCGGGCATGCGCAGCACCGGCATGCTCCACAGCCTTTTGCCCGGCGCCGATGACAAGGCGCTGGCGCCTCTGGTGGCGCTGGAAGACCAGACCGACACCGAAGCGGCGGTGATCCGGCGGCTGGCGGCGCTGGGCGGGGCGGATCTGGCCGAGGGGCTGCGCCTGTCGAAAAAGGAGGCCACGCGCCTCGAAACCCTCCGGCAGGCCATCGGGATGCCGCCTGGGGAACTGGGGTATCGTCTGGGGGCCGAGATCGCCCGCGACGTGCTTTTGCTGACCGCCGCCCTGCTGGAGACGCCTCTGAACCGTGATGCTCTGACCTGCGCGGATGAGGCCGCCACCCGGCGGTTTCCCATTCGCGCTGTCGATCTGATGCCCCGGTTTCAGGGCATCGAACTGGGCGCCCGGCTGAAGTCGCTGGAGGCGCAGTGGATCGCCTCGGGGTTCACGCTGACGCGGGCGGATCTGCTGGGGATGACAGAGGGCGAAAACTAGGCTATGACAGCCCTGCCGAAACTGGAGGGCGAAAGATGATGTACAGGATCCTTATCCCGCTGGCGTGACTGGCCCGATCCTGTAGGGACGGCCCGGTTTTCCAAGCCGTCTTTCACTCTTTCCAATCTTTTCAAGGCATTCGCCCCATGTTCCGCTTTCTCGAAAACCTCGTTGACCCCTATTGCGACTATCCGCGCGAAGATGTGCCGCCGACCCGGCTCTGGCCCTTCCTGCGCGGCTATGCCCGGCCCTTTCACAGGCTCTTTGTGATCACGGCCCTGATGTCGGTGATCGTTGCCGGCGTCGAAATCTGGCTGATCGCCTATATCGGGCGGCTGGTCGATGTGTTGGCCCGGACCGAGCCTTCGGCGTTCTGGGACACCCATGGCACCGAGATGATCGCGATGACGCTCTTTCTTCTGGTGCTGCGACCGGGGTTGCAACTGATCGACGTGGGCCTGCTCAATAACGCGATCCTGCCCAATTTCGGCACGCTCATTCGCTGGCGGTCCCATGCCCATGTGCTGCGCCAATCGGTGGGCTGGTTCGAGAATGATTTCGCCGGCCGGATCGCCAACCGGATCATGCAGACCCCGCCCGCCGCCGGTGAAGCGGTGTTCCAGGTCTTTGATGCGCTTACCTTTTCGGTGGCCTATGTGGTGGGTGCCCTGATCATCCTCGCCGATGCCGACCCCCGTCTCGCCCTGCCGCTCTTTGCCTGGCTGGTGCTTTACGGGCTCCTCGTTCGCTGGACCGTGAAACGGGTCGGCCCCGCCAGCCAGGCCGCGTCCGATGCGCGCTCTGCGGTGACGGGCCGGGTCGTGGACAGCTACACCAACATTCACGCGGTCAAGATGTTCGCCCATACCAATGGCGAGCTCGACTATGCCAGGGAAGCCATCGAAACCTCCCGCCAGACCTTTCAGGTGGAAATGCGGATCTTCACCAAAATGGATCTGGGCCTGACCATGATCAACGGGTTCCTGATCGTTGCCGTGGTCGGCTGGGCGATCTGGCTCTGGTCTGCGGGTGCGGCCTCCATCGGTGTGGTCGCGGTCGCCTCGACGCTGGTTCTGCGCCTCAACGCCATGACCGGCTGGATCATGTGGGCGCTGACCTCGTT
>JAOXSD010000264.1 GCA_025800205.1 Silicimonas sp.
GGGGTTACCCTTTCGTTCGATCTCGAAGGCGGCGCGCCTCCGTCAATACAAACGGGCAGCGCCATCGGCCCTGCCCAGAATCCGTTTGCGGGGTTTAGGAGGAAGCGGCGCGGGCGTCAAGCCTCTCGCCCGCTTTAACTGGTCAGAAGGCGTAAAACTTCGCGCGCCGCCGCGCCGGGGGCCCGTTCGCCCGTCGCCACCGCCTCGCCCAGCGTGGACATGGCCGCTTTCGCACGCCCGTCGCCCTGCAAAAGCGCCAGCAAACCCTGGCGCACCTCGTCTTCGAACCAGTGCCGCGCCTGATTGGCCCGCCTTTGGGCCCAGAACCCGGTCTCGCGCCGGTAATCGGCCAGCGCCTGCATCTCGTCCCAGGCTTTTTCCAGCCCCGCCTCTTCCAGCGCCGAGATCGCCATCGCCTTGGGAAATTCCTCCGGATCCCCTTCGCGCTTGCGCAAAAGCCGCAGAGCACCTGCATAATCGGCCACGGTCCGGGTGGCGGTGGCTTTTAGATCGCCATCGGCCTTGTTGACCAGAATCAGGTCGGCCATTTCCATGATGCCGCGTTTCACGCCCTGCAATTCGTCGCCGCCGCCGGGGGCCAGAAGCAGGATGAACAGATCCGACATCTCGGCCACGATGGTTTCCGATTGCCCGACCCCCACCGTCTCGATCAGCACCACGTCAAAACCCGCCGCCTCGCAGAGCGCCACCGCATCCCGCGTCCGCCGCGCCACGCCGCCCAGATGGGTCTGGCTGGGGGACGGACGGATAAAGGCCTTGGGATCGCGCGACAGCCGGTCCATCCGGGTCTTGTCGCCCAGGATCGAACCGCCCGAGCGCGCCGAAGAGGGGTCGACAGCGAGGACGGCGACGCGCAGGTTGCGCGCGGTCAAAAGGCAGCCAAAGGCCTCGATAAAGGTGGATTTGCCGACGCCGGGCGTGCCGGAAAGACCGATGCGGAGCGCTTCGCCTTTGGTGTGGCTGAGCGCTTCAAGCAGGGTCTCGGCCTCGGCCCGGTGATCGTCGCGGGCACTTTCCACCAGCGTGATGGCGCGGGCCAGTGCGCGGCGGTCGCCTGCGGCCACGGCGCGGGCCAGGGAGGGAATGTCACGTGTCATAGCGCGCGCGACATTGGCGCGGGCGGGCGGAAAGGTCCAGTGGGGGTCACGCTATTTGCGGCGTTTTGCGCGCAGGGTCGGATCGGCCTCGCGCGGGTCTTCCGGCCAGGGATGTTTCGGATAGCGGCCGCGCATGTCTTTGCGGACATCGGCATAGGAATTGGCCCAGAAACCGGGGATGTCCATGGTGGTCTGTAGTGGGCGGCCTGCGGGGGAGAGAAGCGTGACGCGGAGGGGGCGGCCTGCAACCTGCGGATGGGTGGTGGTGCCGAACATCTCCTGCAAGCGCAGGGTGATTTCCGGGTCATCGCCATGGTAGTCGATCGGACAGTTGCGGCCCAGCGGCGTGGTGAAGTGGGCCGGGGTTTCGCGGTCGAGCATCTGGGTCTGGTCCCAGGTGAGCATGGTGCGGAGCGCGGGCAGAATGTCGAACCCCTTCCATTCGGCGGCACTGCGGGTGCGACCCAGATGGGGCAAAAGCCAGTCTTTAAGGGTCTGAAGCAGCGCCGCATCCCCCATATCGGGAAGATCGACCCCCG
Source organism: Silicimonas sp. (assembly GCA_025800205.1). Lineage (GTDB taxonomy): Bacteria > Pseudomonadota > Alphaproteobacteria > Rhodobacterales > Rhodobacteraceae > CALKXV01. Next base: position 1,658 of record JAOXSD010000264.1, read on the forward strand.
CCGCGCGCAACAGG
>JAOXSD010000159.1 GCA_025800205.1 Silicimonas sp.
GGGTGCTGCGCCATGCCATTGCCAGCGGCTGCGACCCGCTGGTGGCCCTGCAGATGTGCACCATCAACACCGCCACCCATTTCGGGCTGGAGCGGGAGCTGGGCTCCATCGCGCCGGGGCGCCGGGCGGATGTGATCCTGACCTCGGACCTGCGGGAGCTGCCCATCGAGACCGTGATCGCCCGTGGTCAGGTCGTGGCCGAGGGCGGAGAGATCCGTGTGGATTGCCCGCATCTGGACTGGCCCGCCGAGGCAAAGGCCACCGTTCATCTGGGCAAGGAACTCGCGGGCGCGGATTTCGAGATTACCGCCCCCGAGGGTGCCAACCGCGTGACCGCCAAGGTCATCGGCGTTGTCGAAAACCAGGCCCCGACCAAGGCGCTGGTGCGCGAGCTGCCGGTCACCGACGGCCTGATCCAGGGGGACCCCGCGCAAGATGTCTGCCAGATTGCGCTGGTGGAGCGGCACCGCGCGACCGGTGAAGTGCAGAACGCCTTCGTGTCGGGCTTCGGGT
>JAOXSD010000313.1 GCA_025800205.1 Silicimonas sp.
CATGTATTCCGAAGCCGAAGAGCATTCCTCGTGCGGGGTGGGGCTCGTGGTGTCGATCGACGGCGCCAAAAGCCGCAAGGTGGTCGAAGCCGGGATCGACGCGCTCAAGGCGATCTGGCCCCGGGGCGCGGTTGATGCCGATGGCAAGACCGGCGATGGCGCGGGCATCCATGTGCAGATCCCGCTGCCGTTCTTTTACGATCAGGTGCGCCGCACCGGGCATGATCCGCGCATGGATCAGCACATGGCCGTGGGCCAGGTGTTCCTGCCGCGCAACGATTTCGGTGCTCAGGAAACCTGCCGGACCATCGTCGAAACCGAAGTGCTGCGCAAAGGCTACTATATCTATGGCTGGCGCCACGTGCCGGTGGATACGTCGGTTCTGGGCGACAAGGCCAATGCCACCCGCCCCGAGATCGAACAGATCATCATCGCCAATTCCAAGGGCGTGGACGAAGAGCGTTTTGAACGCGAACTTTACGTGATCCGCCGCCGCATCGAAAAGGCCGCCGCCGCGGCCGGGATCGGCGAGCTTTACATCGCGTCGCTGTCGTGCCGGTCGATCATCTACAAAGGCATGATGCTGGCCGAGCAGGTGGCGGAATTCTATCCCGACCTGCAGGATGAACGGTTCGAAAGCGCCTTTGCGATCTATCACCAGCGCTATTCCACCAACACCTTCCCGCAGTGGTGGCTGGCCCAGCCCTTCCGCATGTTGGCCCACAACGGTGAGATCAACACGCTCAAGGGCAACCTGAACTGGATGAAGAGCCATGAGATTCGCATGGCCTCTGGCACCTTTGGCGACTTTGCTGAC
>JAOXSD010000343.1 GCA_025800205.1 Silicimonas sp.
GAGAGCGAGCCGATATGACTGCCGCCGCGCACCGCATTGGGCGAGCCGAAGATGATCGTGTCACCCGCTTCGCGCGCCGCTTCGGTCGGCTTCATGGTCATCGGAAACTCGGCAACATCGGCCCCGAGATCGCGGAAGAACGCGCGGGTCTCGGCTTGCGTGTCGTCATGGGACAGCATCGGGGCACCCTTGGCGCGCGCCTTGGCGGCCACTTCGGCGATCATGCCGGGCACTGCCGGGCGGCGGTCCCAGACGTCGCGCACGAGGGTCTTGAAGGCGTCGTAATCGAGCCCCGAGCGTTCGGCGTGGCGGCGGTGGCGCTGTTCGAACAGCGCGTCATCGTCGATATCCATCAGCGCGAATTCCGGATTGTGTTCGAAGAGCCGGTCCTGAATGCCGGTGTCGCGGCTGCGCATCGACATGGACAGGTGGTCGTTGAACGCCAGCGACGGTGTCAGATCCCAGTCCATCGCCCAGTCGAGCGTCTCCACCGCATCAGTCGCGAAGGTTTCCCAGCGCAGTTGCACGCGGTTTTCGACCGTGAGCCTTGGGGCCAGATCGCGCAGCGCCTGGATCATCTCGCGCCCGCGCGACACGCTGCGCAGGCCGGGCTCGAACCCCAGCGTGATCGAATGATAGGTGGTGGCGATCCCGTTCGCGGCCAGTTGCCGGTCGGTTTCCAGCACCGCGGTTTCGATGGGAAAGAACACGCCGGGGCGCGGCATGACCTGCCGCTCGAAAGCGTCGCCATGAACATCGATCAGGGCGGGGGCGAGCACCATGCCGCGCGCGTCGATTTCGGTGCCCTCCACCGGGCCGCCGATGCCTGCGATTTTGCCCCCGGCGATGGTCACCGTGGTTTCGACGATGTCGTCGGGCAGAAAAACGGTCGCGCCCACAAAGGTTTCGGTCGTCATGGCTCAGAGCCGCTCCATCGTCAGGTGCCAGTGAAAGGAGCCGATGTTCTCGTGTTCCAGATCTTCCAGCCGGAGACATTCAAAGCCCGAGAAGAGAGCCAGAAGTTCGGCCGCATTGCAAAAGTAATGAGGATGGATCTTGTCGGTGCCCGGCGCGTCGAACACCCAGGCGTTGCGGCTGATCTCGCGGCCCGGATAGCGCTCGCGCTCGAACGGCAGGCGGCGTTTCGACAGCATCGTGCCCAGATAGGTGCCGCCCGGTTTCAATACCCGGCGGATTTCGGAAATAGTGCGCAAAAGGATGTTTTCGTCGCCGTGATAGATCACGTTCCAGCTCAGCACATGGTCGAAACTGCCATCCTCGAAGGGCAGATCGTCCATCCGCGCAAGCGCGGTTTCGACGCCGCCCGCCTCGGCAATCTCGGCCAGCCCTTCGGGGGCCGCATCGACGGCGACCGCGTCGAACCCCTGTGCGGCGAGCCAGAGCGCATGGCGCCCGACGCCCGCGCCCAGATCCAGAATGCGCCCGCCCGGTTTGAGCGTTTCGGCCCAGACCATCACATCCGCTTCGGGGGTCAGCCATTTGCTGCCCGCCTCGATCCCCGCCCATTGGTCGTTCCAATGCTGATCGGCTGTATCTGTCTTCACCGTTCGTCTCCGATAATCCTGTTGCGGGCCCAGCCGCTGAGTTGTTCGATGGAGATGACCACCACGGCAATCATCAGGATGACCGTCATCGCGGTCGGATAGTCGAAAAGGTCGAACCCGACCTTGAGTTCGATCCCGATCCCGCCCGCGCCTACAAGGCCAAGGATGGTCGAGGACCGCACCGCCTTTTCCAGCGCGAAAAGCGCGGTCGAGATGAATGCAGGTGTCGCTGCCGGGATGGTGGCGCAGGCGACCACGTCGATCTTGCGCGCGCCCGTTGCCGTCAGGCTTTCGGCCGGTCCCTTGTCAGCCGCTTCCATGTCATCGGCGAAGAACCGGCCGCAGAAGCCGATCGTGTCGATGGTGATGGCCAGCAGCCCGGCGAAGGGGCCGAGGCCGACGGCCACGACAAAGACCAGCGCCCAGGCGATGTCGGGCACGGCACGGATGAAGCCCAGAAGGTTGCGGGTGATCTGGTTGACGAGGCGGCCCGCAATCAACCCGCGTGCGGCCAGAAGGGCCACGGGGATCGACAGGATCACCCC
>JAOXSD010000351.1 GCA_025800205.1 Silicimonas sp.
ATTTCTTGGATGCAGGCGTTGACCACCGCAGGCAGGCCCATGCCGCCATGTTCGGGGTCGGCGGTGGGGCTGTTCCAGCCCATCTCGACCAGTTGATGATAGGCAGCGGCCCAGCCTTCGGGCGTGCCGACGGCACCATCATCGAATTTCAGACCATTCAGATCGCCCACCACATTCAAGGGTGCCAGTACGTTGTCGGCAAACTTGCCGGCCTCGTCGAGGATTGCGCCGATCATGTCGGGGGTCGCGTCTTCGAGACCGGGGAGCTTCGACACGGCGTCGAGATCGCAAAGGTCTTCGAGGACGAATTTCATGTCATCCAGAGGGGCGGAATAGGGCATGGTCTGTCTCCTGGATCAAAGTCTTGGAAAAAGGGCGCGGCAGGTCACCGCCGCGCCCGGGTCTTTAGAAGGATTTGCGCATCAGCTCGCGCAGCTCACCCACCACACCGCGGCGGAAGGCCAGCACGCAGATCACGAAGATCACGCCCAGCACCACCGGCACCCAGGCGCCCAGGGGGCCAGAGGCGAGGTAGTTCTGCAGGGTGATGATGATGCCAGCCCCCACGGCGGGGCCTGCGATGGTGCCAAGGCCGCCCAGCAGGGTCATCAGCACCACTTCGCCCGACATGTGCCAATGGGCGTCGGTGAGCGAGGCGAGCTGGAACACCACGGTTTTCGTGGCACCGGCGAGACCGGCCAGCGTGGCCGACAACACGAAGGCCAGAAGCTTGTAGCGGTCCACATCATAGCCGAGCGAGGTGGCGCGGGCTTCGTTGTCGCGGATCGCGCTCAGAACCTGCCCGAAGGGCGAGTTCACGGCGCGGGCGATGATGAAGTAGCCGATCGCAAAGATCGCCAGCACGAAGTAGTACATGTTGAGGTTGTTCTGCAGGTCGATCATCCCCAGGGCTGTGCCGCGCGGCACGCCCTGAAGCCCGTTCTCGCCGCCGGTGAAATCGGCCGAGATGAACAGGAAATAGACCATCTGCGCCATCGCCAGCGTGATCATGGCGAAATAGATGCCCTGCCGCCGGATCGCCAGAAGGCCGATCAGGAAGCCCAGCACACAGGCCGCGCCTGCGCCCACCAGAATGCCCAGTTCGGTGGGCAGGCCCCAGACCTTGATCGCGTGGCCGGTCACATAGGCGGCACCCCCGAAGAAGGCGGCATGGCCGAAGGACAACAGCCCGCCATAGCCGAGGATCAGGTTGAAGGCGCTTGCGAAAAGGGCAAAGCACAGAAGCTTCATCAGGAAGACGGGGTAGATCAAAAGCGGTGCCACCAGCAGGAGCGCAATGGCAATCAGATAACCGATCTTGGAGTTCATGGTTCCGTCTCCCTCAGGCGGTTTTGCCGAACAGGCCGGCCGGGCGGAGCACCAGCACGATGGCCATGACGACGAAGATCACGGTGGACGAGGCTTCGGGCCAGAAGACCTTGGTCAGCCCCTCGATGATGCCCATGGCCAACCCGGTGACGACAGCGCCCATGATCGAGCCCATGCCGCCGATGACGACCACGGCAAAGACGACGATGATCAGGTTGGAGCCCATCAGCGGGTTCACCTGAGTAATGGGCGCGGCCAGCACACCGGCAAAGGCGGCAAGGCCGACGCCATAACCATAGGCAAGCGTGGTCAGCAGCGGCACGTTGACACCGAAGGCCTGCAACAGCGTCGGGTTTTCGGTGCCCGCGCGCAGATAGGCACCGATCTTGGTGCGCTCGAAAAGATACCAGGTGAAGAGACAGACGGCGATGGAGGCCACGACGACCCAACCGCGATACCAGGGCAGGAACATGAAACCCAGATTGATGCCGCCCTGCAGTTCCTTGGGCGCCGCATAGGGCAGGCCGGAGGACCCGAAGAGTTTGACGAAGACCCCTTCGATCACCAGCGCGAGGCCAAAGGTCAGCAGGAGGCCATAAAGATGGTCGACCCCTGCGAGGCGGCGCAGCATGGTGCGTTCGAGGATGATGCCGAAGGCCCCCACGAGGATGGGGGCGACGATCAGCGCACCCCAATAGCCGATACCCAGATATTTCGTCACCGCCAGGGTGGCGAAGGCGCCCAGCATATAGAGCGCGCCATGGGCGAAATTCACGATGTTCAGCAGGCCGAAGATGACCGCCAGCCCGAGCGACAGAACCGCATAAAAGGCCCCGTTGATAAGCCCAAGCAGAAGCTGGCCGAAGAGAACTTGGGGCGGGAAGCCCAGCAGATCAGTCAACATGTCCCGGATGTCCCAGATTTTTGGTGTGAGAGGTCCGGCAGGCCGCAATGGGCCTGCCGGAAGGTTCAGATCACTTGGTCGGGCAAGTGGATTCCGACAGCGGGCCAAAGGCCTCTTCGCCGGGGATCGTGCGCACGATGTTCAGAAGGTCCCATTCGTCTTTCGAGTCGGCGGGCGCCTTCACTTCGGCCAGGTACATGTCATGCACCATGCGACCGTCGGTGCGCAGCTTGCCGTTCTTGGCGAACATGTCGTTGACCGGCATTTCGCGCATCTTGGCAAGAACCACATCGGTGTCGTCCGACCCGGTGGCCTCGATGGCCTTCAGGTAGTGCAGGACCGCCGAATAGGTGCCGGCCTGGATGCCGGTGGGCTGTGCGCCGGTCTTTTCGTAGAACTTTTCCGACCAGGCGCGGGTTTCGTCATCCATGTCCCAGTAGAAGGACACGGTCATCTGCAGACCTTGCGCCACTTCCTGACCGATGGATTTCACGTTGGGCAGGAACACCAGCAGACCGGCGATTTTCTGACCAGCCGCAACCACACCGAATTCGTGCGCCGCTTTGATCGCGTTCACCGTGTCGCCGCCCGCATTGGCGAGACCGATGATCTTCGCGCCCGAGGCCTGGGCCTGCAGCACGAAGGACGAGAAGTCCGAGGACGGGAACGGGTGTTTGGCCGCGCCCAGAACCTTGCCGCCTTCGGCTTCGACAACAGCGGACACGTCACGCTGCAGGGCTTCACCGAACGCGTAGTCGGCGGTCAGGAAGTACCAGCTGTCGCCGCCTTCCTTGACGATGGCCGAACCGGTGCCGACAGCGAGCGCGCGGGTGTTGTAGGTCCAGTGCAGACCGGTGGGGATGCAGGCGTCATTGGTCAGCGGCGACGAAGCGGCACCGGAGACGAGCGCGATCTTGTTCTGCTGCTTGGCCACTTCGAAAACGGCCAGCGCGACCGAGGTGGTCACCAGTTCGGCAAAGGCGTCAACCTGGCCGGTGTCGCCCCATTCGCGCGCCTTGTTGGCGGCGATGTCGGCTTTGTTCTGGTGGTCGGCGGTGACCATTTCGATCGGTGCGCCGGCAACCTTGCCGCCAAATTCGTCGATGGCCATCTGTGCGGCCACAACCGTGCCCTGACCGGCCACGTCGGAATAGACCGATGCCATGTCCGACATCAGGCCGATTTTGACGACACCGTCGCTGATTTCGGCGGTGGCGGCCGATGCCATCATGGCAGCGGCGGACACGCCGGTGGCGAGTGCTTTGAAAAGTTTCATGTTTCCTCCTCAGGATTGTCTGTTAGACGCTCAGATATTCGTCAAAGACATGCTGTTTCTCTTCCAGCTCGTCCTTGTGAATGACGGCGGCGATGTGACCGTGGTCCATAATGAAATGGCGGTCCGCCAGCGGGGCGGCGAAACGGAAATTCTGTTCCACCAGAATGATCGTGTAGCCGCGGGATTTCAGTTCCATCAGCACTTCGGCCAGCTTGTCGTTGATCACCGGGGCCAGCCCTTCGGTGATTTCATCGAGCAGCAGGACGTTCGCGCCGGTGCGCAGGATCCGCGCCATGGCCAGCATCTGCTGTTCGCCACCCGACAGCCGGGTGCCCATGCTTTTGCGGCGCTCGGCCAGGTTCGGGAACATGTCGTAGATTTCCTCGACCGACATCCCACCCGGCGCCACATGGGGCGGCAACATCAG
>JAOXSD010000357.1 GCA_025800205.1 Silicimonas sp.
CACGACAAAGACCAGCGCCCAGGCGATGTCGGGCACGGCACGGATGAAGCCCAGAAGGTTGCGGGTGATCTGGTTGACGAGGCGGCCCGCAATCAACCCGCGTGCGGCCAGAAGGGCCACGGGGATCGACAGGATCACCCCGAGGACGGCCCCGGCCATGGCGATCTGCAGGGTTTCGACCATTTTCCAACCGAGGCGGGTCAGCGTCTGCGTCTCGAGGTTCGGCGGGAAGGCGCGGGAGAGGAAATCAGCAAAGCGCGGCGGCGAGGTCACCATCTTGTCGAGCGAGAAGCCGGCACCGGCAAAGCACCACAGGATGAGCGCGACCCCTGCCGCATAGCCGAGGAACGACAGCGCCGAGGGGCGTTCCATCCGGGCCGGTGTCTGTGCCGTGAAGTCAGTCATAAAGCCCCCGCAGATCGGACGGGCTGAGCGAGGCGGCGGTGGCGTCGAGCCTCAGCTTGCCGCCTGCCAGCCCCAGCACCCGGTCGCCATATTTCAAGGCGTGGTCGATATGGTGGGAGATGAACACCACCGTGACATTCTGCGCCCGGGCCAGATCGAAGAAGAGTTCCATCACTTCCTCACCCGCCGCCGGGTCGAGCGAGGCGCAGGGTTCGTCGGCGATCAGCACTTCGGGTCGCCCGACGATGGCACGCGCAATGGCAACCCGTTGCGACTGGCCGCCCGAAAGACGATCCGCCCGGCGCAGAGCGAAATCCGCCAGCCCGACCAATTCCAGCGCCGCCATGGCAGCGTCGCGCGAGGCGGCGGGGGCGAGTTTGTGGCTCCAATGCCGGATCCCCGGCTGCTGGCCCAGCAAGCCTTGCACCACATTCGACAGGACCGACAGGCGCGGCACCAGATTGTGTTTCTGGCTGACCAGACCCATCCGTGCCCGCACCGCGCGGGTTTCGGCCCCGGTGGCGCTGGCCATGTCCTGGCCCAGAACCGTGACCTTGCCGGACGTGGCCGGGATCAGCCCCATGACACAGCGCAAGAGGGT
>JAOXSD010000358.1 GCA_025800205.1 Silicimonas sp.
CACGACAAAGACCAGCGCCCAGGCGATGTCGGGCACGGCACGGATGAAGCCCAGAAGGTTGCGGGTGATCTGGTTGACGAGGCGGCCCGCAATCAACCCGCGTGCGGCCAGAAGGGCCACGGGGATCGACAGGATCACCCCAAGGACGGCCCCGGCCATGGCGATCTGCAGAGTCTCGACCATTTTCCAGCCGAGACGGGTCAGCGTCTGCGGCTCGAGGTTCGGCGGGAAGGCGCGGGAGAGGAAATCGGCAAACCGCGGCGGCGAGGGCACCATCTTGTCGAGCGAGAACCCGGCACCGGCAAAGCACCACAGGATGAGCGCGACCCCTGCCGCATAGCCGAGGAAGGACAGCGCCGAGGGGCGTTCCATCCGGGCCGGTGTCTGTGCCGTGAAATCAGTCATAAAGCCCCCGCAGATCCGTCGGGCCAAGCGAGGCGGCGGTGGCGTCGAGCCTCAGCTTCCCGCCCGCCAGCCCCAGCACCCGGTCGCCATATTTCAAGGCGTGGTCGATATGGTGGGAGATGAAGACCACGGTCACGTTCTGCGCCCGGGCCAGATCGAAGAAGAGTTCCATCACCTCTTCGCCCGCCGCCGGGTCGAGCGAGGCGCAGGGCTCGTCGGCAATCAGCACCTCAGGATGCCCGACGATGGCACGCGCGATGGCAACCCGTTGCGACTGACCGCCCGAAAGACGATCCGCCCGGCGCAGGGCGAAATCCGCGAGCCCCACTTTTTTAAGCGCCGCCATGGCCGCATCGCGCGAGGCGGCGGGGGCCAGTTTGTGGCTCCAGTGCCGGAGGCCCGGCTGCTGGCCCAGCAGGCCTTGCACCACATTCGACAGGACCGACAGGCGCGGCACCAGATTATGTTTCTGGCTGACCAGCCCCATCCGCGCCCGCACCGCGCGGGTTTCGGCCCCGGTGGCGCTGGCCATGTCCTGACCCAGAACCGTGACCTTGCCGGACGTGGCCGGGATCAGCCCCATGACACAGCGCAAGAGGGTCGATTTGCCGGTCCCGTTGGCGCCGACGATGGCCACCGCTTCGGAGCGCGCCAGGCGAAAGGAGACATCGTCGAAAATCCGTGTTTCACCAAAAGACTTGCTCACCCGTTCGACGGCAATATCAACCGGCGTGACCGGGACGGTCTCCGCCCCGGTTCCGACCGGTCTCACCCGAGACGAGACCGATGGTTTCAACGCAAGATCAGTCACCGATGAACGTGTCGAACTGGGGATAGCCCGCGTTCGAATACATCGAACGGACGTAGTCATAGGCACTGTCCTCGATGGCGACGAGATCCATGCCGATGTACTTGTCGTTCTCTTCATGGGCGGTGATGCCGGCGATGATCTGGTGCTTGTTGGCGAGGATTGCATCGCGCACTTTCATCGCCGCCGCTTCGGGCACATGGGCCCCGACCATGATCATGTCATTGGGCAGATCGCCCGACCGACCGAGCATCTTGAAGAATCCGTAAGGCAGGTCGGTTTCCTTGTTCCGCACCCCGAGCCAACTGCCGGCATTCGATCCGATCGCGTCCACGTCACCGGCTTTCAGCGCCTCATGGGCGATGTTCCGGCTGGTGTGGATCTTTTCGATATCGCCGAT
>JAOXSD010000359.1 GCA_025800205.1 Silicimonas sp.
CGGCAGGCGTTTGCGGGTGACACCTTCCGACACCATGTAGGCGTCGCAGAAGATCGGGGCGCCAGCCTCAACGGCGGCGCGCGCGGCGGTGACGAAACCGCCCGACATGCGGATATGCTGTTCCAGCCCGACCATGCCTGCGGCGTGGATCATGCGGACGGCCACCTGTTCTTCGTCAGGCGCAAAACGGGCCAGATCGGCCTCGGCCCGGATGGTGGCGAAACTTTCGGCATAGATCGCCGCGCCGTTCATTTCGTAAGAATATGGCATCAGGAAAAACGCTCCATCAGATCGGCCGGGGTCAGCCCCGTTTCTACCGGCGTATCGCTGGCGCGGCCGTTCTTCACAAGGCCAAAATGGCCCGCCTCACCCGTGAATGTCAGCGGTGCGGGGCGCGGATGGGCGCAGCCCTTGGCGCAGCCGGAGACGTGGAAAGGCGCGGTCATGCGGGGGGCGAGTTGGGTGGCAAGATCGCGCGTTTCGACACTCGCCGAGCTGCAGGCAGGCGCGCCCGGGCAGGCGGTGGCGCGCAGGATCGGGTCGGAGGGGTCGGTGACGAAACCGGGGTGGTCGGCATAGGTGCCGCCTTCGAGGACCAGCGCGCGCCAGGGCGTGACACGGATGTGGGTCGGTTTTGTTGCGGCGATGAGGCCTGCGAGGTCGGTGGCAGACATGGCGCCGAAAGCCACACCCACGACGGGCCAGTTCCCGGCCATGCCGGGGGTAAGCGCGGGGGCCTCAGGGCCGGGTTCTGCGCCCTGGAACCGGGCGGGCAGTTCGGTGGTGGCGAGGTGGCGGGCCATGCGGCCTGCTTCGGATCCGCCGCTGTCGGTGAACCAGCCAAGGAGGTCGGCCAGCGCCTCCATCGCGTTGGATTCATTTATGGAAACGCCGGTGGAGGCCCCGTCGGCGCGCAGGATCAACCCGGTCTCGCCGCTCTCGAAACGGGCATCGCCCGGCACGCCATTCAGCAGTCGGGCGGGGCCGGTGTCAAGGGCGTATCCCATTTTTTCGGGCAGGTCCGGCAGGTCGGGAAGTGCGGCGATCAGCGCGCGACCCAACCGTTCGGTCAGGTCGCCCTCGGTCCAGAGCGGGGTCACCACCATCGCGCGGCGGCTTTCGGTCAGGGGATCGCTGTCGATCAAGCCTTCCGCAAGGAGGGTATCGAGAACCGGGCCGTGGTCGTCGGTGGAGAGGCCGCGGAGTTGCAGGTTGCCGCGCATGGTGACGTCGATCAGACCGTTGCCGTGGCACTCGGCGAGGTCGGCGAGCAGTAGGGCTTCGTCCACCGTGATCCGTCCGAGGCGGGGTTTGATGCGCAGGATCAGCCCGTCGCCTGAACTCATCGGGCGGTAGGCGCTGGGGCACCACCCTTTGACCGACCAGGTCATTCCGCCGCCTCAAGGGCGGCGCGGATCGAGTTGCGGCGGGTGGACCAGAGGCCGGCGCGGTCGAGGGCTGCGAATTGGGCGCGCAGGG
>JAOXSD010000361.1 GCA_025800205.1 Silicimonas sp.
GCCTATGGCTGCGGCAAGTGGTTCCACGCCGCCCGCGACACGGAAACACTCGAAGTGTTCGGCACCTACAGCGCCCAGACCACCGAGCCGCCCGAGGACATTGTCGCGGCCATCAAAGCCAAACGACCCGAGTGGGAGGGCCAGTCATGAGCCACCGTTTGCCCCAGGGCGGGCGTCTGATCGACCGCGCGACCCCGCTCAATTTCACCTTCAACGGCAAGTCTTTTCAGGGCTACCAGGGCGACACACTGGCCGCCGCCCTGCTGGGGCAGGACCAGGTGCTGATGGGCCGGTCGTTCAAGTACCACCGCCCGCGCGGCGTGGTCGCTTCGGGTGCGGAAGAACCCAATGCGCTGATGGGCCTTGGCGAAGGCAAGACGTTCGAGCCCAATGCGCGGGCCACCACCACTGAATTGTTTGCAGGGTTGAAAGCTCAGAGCCAGAACCACTGGCCGAGCCTGAATTTCGACGTGGGCGCGATCAATACCAAGCTCTGGCGGTTTCTGCCGGCGGGCTTTTACTACAAGATGTTCACCTGGCCGCGCGCCTTCTGGAAACATGTCTATGAGCCGGTGATCCGCGAAAGCGCGGGGCTCGGCAAACCGCCCAAGGCGCGCGATGCGGATCATTACGAGCATTTCAACATCACCACTGATCTGCTGGTGATCGGGGGCGGCATCGCCGGTCTGCAGGCGGCGCTTGCCGCAGGTCAGGCGGGTGCCGAAGTGCTGCTCGTGGAACAGACCGCCCATTGGGGCGGCCGCGCTCCCGTCGATGGCGGCCAGATCGACGGCGGCAGTGTCGATGAATGGGTCGCAAAGACCCTTGCCGTGCTCGAATCTCTGCCCAATGTCACGCTCCGCGCCCGCTGCATGGGTGTCGGCGTCTATGACCATGGCTATGTTCTGCTGCACGAACGGCTGACCGACCATGCGCCCGACGCCAGCCGACCGCGCCACCGCCTCTGGAAGGTGCGCGCAGGC
>JAOXSD010000001.1 GCA_025800205.1 Silicimonas sp.
GATGCCGAGATCTGCATGATGCTGGCCGATGCGATGGAGGCCGTGGGCATCGATCGCGGTGACTATGTGATCCGGGTCAACAACCGCAAGGTTCTGAACGGCGTGCTCGAAGTGGCTGGCCTTCCCGAAAGCGCCGAACGCGAACGCGGCATCGTGCTGCGCGCTATCGATAAGCTCGACCGGCTCGGCCCCGACGGCGTGCGCGCGCTTCTGGGCGAGGGGCGCAAGGACGAGAGTGGTGATTTCACCGACGGCGCGGGTCTCACCCCCGAACAGGCCGACACGATCATGGGCTTCATGGAGGCGCTGCGCGACGACAACACCGCCACGCTCGCCCGCCTTGCCGAACTCGTCGGCGACAATGCCACCGGCAGCGCGGGCGTGGGGGAACTCACCCAGATGGCCGATCTGATGGGTGGCCAAGGCTACGGCCCCGACCGCATCATCATCGACCCGTCCGTCGTCCGCGGCCTCGGCTATTACACCGGCCCGGTGTTCGAAGCCGAACTCACCTTCGAAATCCAGGACGAAAAGGGCCGCCCGCGCCAGTTCGGCTCGGTCGCAGGCGGTGGCCGCTATGACGATCTGGTCAAGCGCTTCACCGGCCAGCCCGTGCCCGCCGTGGGCGTCTCCATCGGCGTCGACCGGCTGCTCGCCGCTCTGCAGGCCAAGGGCCGCACGGCGGGCGATGGCGCGGGCCCCGTCGTGGTGACCGTGATGGACCGCGACCGGATGGGCGAGTATCAGGCGATGGCCAACACGCTCCGGGCCGCAGGCATCCGCGCCGAGGTCTATCTGGGTAACCCGAAGAATTTCGGCAATCAGTTGAAATACGCCGACAAACGGGGCGCGCCCGCCGCCATCATCCAGGGCTCGGACGAGGCAGACCGCGGCGTGGTGCAGATCAAGGATCTCGCCTTGGGCGCCAAACTCGCCGAAACCGCGACCCTGGAAGAATGGAAAAGCCACGAGGCACAGTTCGAATGTGATCTCGCCGACATGGTGACCCGCCTGCGCGAGATCCTCGAAAGGTGAGCCGCAAATCCCAGATCAGATGCGAGGCCGACCGCCTGCGCGGCCTCTTCACCGCCCATGGGGCCGAGGTGTTCGAAACCGACGTGCTGCAACCGGCAGGCGCGCTCCTTGACCTTTATGGCGAGGACATCCGCGCCCGCGCCTTCGTCACCCAAGACCCGCTCAAAGGCGAGATGATGCTGCGGCCCGACTTCACCCTGCCGCTGGTCCAGCACCACATGGCCGAAGCCCGGGGGGCTGCCCGCTATGCCTATGCAGGCGAAGTCTTCCGCCGCCAGGAAGACGACCCGTCGCGCGACGCCGAATACCTCCAGGTCGGCTACGAAATCTTCGGCGAAGGCGCAGCAAAGGCCGACGCCGAGGTCTTCGCCACCTTCCAATCGGCCCTCGCCCCCTCCGGCCTCCGCGCCGCCATGGGCGACACCGGATTGTTGCGCGCCGCCGTCGAAGGCC
>JAOXSD010000008.1 GCA_025800205.1 Silicimonas sp.
GCGCCCATGTCGAGCGAATAGATCGTGGCGCCCTGCAACACCTCGGGGGTCCCCCCCTCGACGATCTTCTTGGCAAGCCCCTCGGCAATCGCCGTCTTGCCCACGCCGGGATCCCCCACCAGAAGCGGGTTGTTCTTGCGGCGGCGGCACAGCACCTGCACGCAACGTTCCACCTCATGCTCCCGGCCGATCAGCGGGTCCACATCGCCCTTGATCGCCTTGGCGTTCAGATCGACGCAATATTTCGACAGCGCCGATTCCTTGGCTTCTTCCTCGGTCCCGCCGGAAATCTGCGCCGTTTCTTCCTCGAAATCCGTGGCGCCCGACACGGGCCGAGATTCACCGAAAGAAGGATCTTTGGCGACGCCGTGGGCGATGAAATTCACCGCATCATAGCGGGTCATGTCCTGGGCCTGAAGGAAATAGGCCGCATTCGATTCCCGTTCTGCAAAGATCGCCACCAGCACATTGGCGCCGGTCACCTCGGTCCGCCCCGATGACTGCACATGGATCGCCGCGCGCTGAATCACCCGCTGGAAAGCCGCCGTGGGCACCGCTTCGGAGCCCTCCACCTCGGTCACCAGGGTCGATAGATCGTCGTCGATGAAATCATTGAGCGTCTTGCGCAGGTCTTCCAGGTCGACGGAACAGGCCTGCATCACCTTGGCCGCATCAGGCTCATCGATGAGGGCCAACAAGAGATGCTCCAACGTCGCAAGTTCGTGGCGCCGCGAATTGGCAATCGCCAAAGCGGCATGGATGGCATCTTCGAGGGTCTTCGAAAAACTGGGCACGCGCACAAGCTCCTTCAACAAGGGTCTGCAAAGGGATCAGTCCCTTCGCCGACCGTGGCCGTATAGTCTTAGAGTTCGGTTAGAATCCCGAAGCTTCAAGAGTTTTTTCTTCACACGAGGTCACATTTTCCCGCACCGGAGCCGAAACCCCTAGATTTTGTGGCAAAATGTGGCGATTTCAGAACGAATCCTTGCGACGTCGGATTTCACCGAACACGTCTGGGTCGCTGTTGCCGACCATATTTAAGCCTTTCTTTACCTCTGCCAAGTGGGCACGCAAAAAAGGATTGGTGGCAAGCTCTTCAGAAAGCGTGGACGGGACGGTCGGACGTCCCTCTGCGCGGGCGTCGCGAATACGCGCCATCCGGTCCTGAAGCGCCTGATTCTCCGGCTCGATGGTCAGGGCAAACCGTCCGTTTGCCTCGGTATATTCATGACCAGAGGCAATCACCGTCTCGCCCGGCAAGGCCGCAAGCTTCTGCAGACCGGCCCACATCTGATCCATCGTGCCCTCGAACACCCGACCACAGCCCAGCGCCATCAGGCTGTCCGCGGTGAAGGCCACACCTGCCTCGGGCACGTAAAAAGCCAGATGGCCGAGTGTGTGGCCCGAGACATCAAAAACCTGCACATCGGCGCCGAGCACCTGCAGGGCATCGCCCTCGCCCAGCGCCAGATCGAGCGCGGGCAGTCGGTCCGCATCTGCGGCACATCCGATCACCCGCACCGGCGTGCCCAGCCCTTCCTTCACCTCATCCAGGCCCTGTACATGATCAAAATGATGATGGGTCAGGATCACGTCGCGCACCTTCACGCCCCGCTCGGCCACCGCCGCCAGCAAGGGCGCCGCCTCAGGCACATCCACCACCACGGCCTCACCGTCCTTTATCAGGAGATAGGCATAGTTGTCCGACAGACAGGGAATTGTAACGAGTTCGAAAGCCATGGCAAAACCCTCATTCGGCGCTATTCTTTCGCCAAGTGTCGACCAAAGCGGTCAGGAGAGCAATGCACCTCGACGTGCTCGATTTACGGGCCTTCTATTATCGCACCCAGCTGGGCCGGACCGCACAACGGGCGATCCGCGACCAGATGCTTGCGCTCTGGCCCACGGCACCGGGGATGAACGTGCTCGGCTTCGGCTTTGCCGCCCCCCTCCTGCGCCCCTATCTGAGCCAGGCCCGCCGGGTCACCGCGCTGATGCCGGGGCCGCAAGGGGTGATGCCCTGGCCTGCAGGAATGCCGAATGTCTCGGTCTTGTGCGAAGAAACCCTCTGGCCGGTGGAAACCGGCACCATCGACCGTCTGGTGGTGCTGCATGGGCTGGAAACCAGCCAGCATCCGATTGCGCTTCTCGACGAATGCTATCGGGTCATGGCGCCCGAGGGCCGCGGCCTCTTCATCGTGCCGAACCGGGCGGGCCTCTGGTCCCGGCGCGACGAAACCCCCTTTGGCTTTGGCCGTCCCTACACGCTGGGCCAGCTTGAAAGCATGCTCGCCGCGATCGGCCTCAAACCCGGGCGCCATGCCGCCTCGCTCTATCACCCGCCCTCGCCGAAACGCTTCTGGCTGAAAACTTCGCCGTTCTGGGAGAAGATCGGCAAGAATGTCTCGAACCGTTTTGCCGGCGGCGTGCTGATGGTCGAGGTGACAAAGCAGATCCCCGCGCCCCCGCGCACCGGCCTGCCGGAAGCGATCCGGCGCCCGCTTTCGGTGCTCGACGGGATCACCGCAGGCGAACCCAAGCCGGTCTGAGACCGCCGCGCTCCCCCTTCGCAAAATGCGCCCACCGGAGGCACAGACGCCCTGCACGGGCGTTTCCCGGCAAGAAATCTTCACAGAATCGTTAACTCAACCTGTTCAAAAACCGTCATTTCTCAGACGCAATCGGTCGCACCCCCGCCTAACACCTTGAAATCCCACAAAACGCCCCTATCCCCCTCCCCCGTCATGCCTGTTGCGAGGTTTTGCTGCCTCTGCTAAACGACCGCTGATTTCTCTGCGGGAACCGCTTGCAGAGCGGGCCAGATGCATTCGCGCTCCAGCCCGAACCCAAGAAGAAAACGTGGGAAAGGGGACACGTGTCAGAATCTGCCTCACTCTCCACCGGCATCGCAGCAAGATACGCCACGGCGGTCTTCGAGCTGGCCAAGGATGGCAAGGGGATCGATGGTCTTGAAAAAGACATCGATACACTCGACAGCGCCATCTCGGACAGCAGCGACCTGGATGGTCTTTTGAATTCACCGGTCTATTCGCGCGAGGGGCAAGGCGCCGCCATTGCGGCCATCGCGGCGAAAATGGGCCTGTCGGATACACTCGGCAACACGCTCAAACTGATGGCCGCCAAGCGCCGCCTGTTTGTCGTTCCCCAGTTGATCGCCGCACTCCGCGATCTGATCGCCGAAGAAAAGGGTGAGGTCACCGCCGATGTGCGCGCCGCCACCGCCCTTTCCGCCGATCAGGAAAAGAAACTTGCCGCCACGCTGAAAAGCTCGGTGGGCAAGGATGTGAAGATGAATGTCACCGTCGATGAAAGCCTCATCGGCGGTCTTGTCGTTAAAGTGGGCTCGAAAATGATCGACACGTCGATCGCTTCCAAGCTCGCAGCCCTGCAGAACACTATGAAAGAGGTCGGATAATGGCGATCCAAGCAGCAGAAATATCTGCGATCCTGAAGGACCAGATCAAGAACTTCGGTCAGGAAGCCGAAGTCGCCGAGGTGGGCCGCGTGCTCTCCGTCGGGGACGGGATTGCCCGTGTCTATGGTCTGGACAACGTTCAGGCCGGTGAAATGGTCGAATTCCCCGGCGGCATCATGGGCATGGCGCTGAACCTGGAAAGCGACAACGTCGGTATCGTGATCTTCGGCTCGGACCGGGACATCAAGGAAGGCGACACCGTCAAGCGCACGAACTCGATCGTGGACGTGCCCGTGGGCGACGCCCTTCTGGGCCGCGTCGTTGATGGCCTCGGCAACCCGGTGGACGGCAAAGGCCCGATTGAAACCGCTGATCGTTCGATCGCGGACGTGAAAGCGCCGGGCATCATCCCGCGTAAATCGGTGCACGAACCCATGGCAACCGGCCTCAAGGCCGTGGACGCGATGATCCCGATTGGCCGTGGCCAGCGGGAACTGATCATTGGCGACCGTCAGACCGGCAAGACCGCCGTGGCGCTCGACGCGATCCTGAACCAGAAATCCTATAACGATGCCGCGGGCGATGATGAGAGCAAGAAGCTCTACTGCATCTATGTCGCCGTGGGCCAGAAGCGCTCGACCGTGGCGCAGCTGGTGAAAAAGCTCGAAGAATCGGGCGCCATCGAATATTCCATCGTCGTAGCCGCGACCGCTTCGGACCCTGCGCCGATGCAGTTCCTGGCCCCCTATGCCGCCACCTCCATGGCCGAGCATTTCCGCGACAATGGCCGTCACGCGCTGATCATCTATGATGACCTGTCGAAACAGGCCGTGGCTTACCGCCAGATGTCGCTGCTGCTGCGCCGTCCGCCCGGACGTGAAGCCTATCCCGGCGACGTGTTCTACCTCCATTCCCGCCTGCTGGAACGTTCGGCCAAACTGAACGAAGACAACGGCGCGGGGTCGCTGACCGCTCTGCCGATCATCGAAACCCAGGGCGGCGACGTGTCGGCCTTTATTCCGACCAACGTGATCTCGATCACCGACGGTCAGATCTTCCTCGAAACCGACCTGTTCTATCAGGGCATCCGTCCTGCGGTGAACACCGGTCTGTCGGTGTCGCGGGTGGGTTCGTCGGCGCAGACTTCGGCCATGTCCTCGGTTGCCGGTCCGGTGAAACTGTCCCTCGCTCAGTATCGCGAGATGGCGGCCTTTGCCCAGTTCGGCTCCGACCTCGACGCCTCGACCCAACAGCTGCTGAACCGGGGTGCCCGTCTGACCGAGCTGATGAAACAGCCGCAGTATTCGCCGCTGACCAACGCCGAAATCGTGGTCACCATCTTTGCCGGCACCAACGGGTATCTCGACAAGCTCGAGCTGAACCAGGTGGCGCGCTTCGAGAAGGAGCTTCTGGCCCATATGCATGCGAAACATTCGGATGTGATGGACTGGATCACCAACGAAGACCCGAAAATCAAAGGTGAAGCCGCCGACAAGCTGAAAGCGGCCGTCGAGGATTTCGCCAAGGACTTTGCGTAAGCTTTACCCGAAAGGACAGGGTAGATGCCCAACCTCAAGGACCTGAAAACCAGGATCGACTCGGTCAAATCGACCCGGAAGATCACCCAGGCGATGCAGATGGTCGCCGCCGCCAAACTCCGCCGTGCGGAAGAGGCGGCGGGCGCTGCGCGCCCCTACGCGGAACAGTTCAACGCTGTCATGGCCGGGCTTGCGGGCTCGGCCGGTGAGAACGGGCCCCGGCTTCTGGCCGGGACCGGTTCGGACCAGACCCA
>JAOXSD010000031.1 GCA_025800205.1 Silicimonas sp.
ATGATGGTTGGCCGCACTGTCGAGATCAATCCGGTCACCCGCACGGCGCCTGCGACCGACGAGGTGGTGCTGGAGGTGCGGAACCTCAGCGCCCGGGACGGCCATCGCAAGGTGCTGGATGATGTGTCCTTCGATCTCAAGCGGGGCGAGGTGCTGGGGGTCGGCGGTCTCTTGGGTGCCGGGCGCACCGAGCTTCTGGAAACACTGTTCGGTGCGCGTGGTGGCGGCTATGGGGGCGAGATCCGTTTCGACGGGCGCGAGATCCATCCGGTGACGCCGCGCGACGGGGTGGCCCATGGTTTTGCGCTGATCACCGAGGATCGCAAGGGCACCGGGCTGATCCTGGATCGCAGCATTTCCAGCAATGTGGCGCTGCCGCTGATGCCGCTCAAGTCGCGCTTTGGCCGGTTTTCCGAAACCGAGCAGCGGCGACAGGCGCTTTCTGCCATCGAGACGCTGAAAGTGGCCGCGACCGGGCCGGATCATCCGGTGGGCAAGCTGAGCGGCGGCAATCAGCAGAAGGTGGTGCTGGGCAAATGGCTCGCCACCGCGCCGCGGGTGCTGCTTCTGGATGAGCCGACGCGCGGCATCGACATTGGTGCCAAGGACGAGATTTATGATCTGGTGGGGCGGCTCGCCGATCAGGGGATTTCGGTGCTCTTTGCCAGTTCCGAGCTTTCCGAATTCATGGCCGTGTGCGACCGGATGATCGTGCTTTGCGAAGGGCAATTGGTCGGCACGCTGAACCGCGACGAGATGAGCGTCGATTCCATAAAAGCACTGGCGATGCAGTTCCGATGAACGCGCCGAGGAAAGAGATCTGACATGAGTGTAATGGACCAGAACGGCGGCCCGCTTCCCAAGGATCGCAAGGTTTCCGCCACCTTCTTGCGGCTGCTGAACAAGACCAAGCTTTACTGGGGGCTGATCGCGCTGATCGTCTTTGGCGCGCTGACCTCGCCCTTGTCGTCCAAGGGCAACAACATCTTTCTATCGATCGGCAATCTGACTGACATTCTGCGCCAGGTCTCGGTCACCGGCATTGTTGCGGTCGGCATGACATTGGTGATCTTCATCGCGGGCATCGATCTCTCTGTCGGTTCGATCATGGCGCTCGGCACGGTGATCTGCGCGATGCTGCTGACCCAGGAAGGCTGGACTGCGGCGAGCTATTTCGGCGTGCCGGCCACCGGGCTTGTCCTGTTCGTGACCCTCGCCGCGCTGATCTATTTCGTGCAGGACAACCTGGCCCGCGA